>JBJHDJ010000179.1:0-5777 GCA_050486485.1 Porticoccaceae bacterium | reverse complement strand
GGGCGCTGCGAGGGCAACTGGCTGGAATCCTCCCTGTCGCGCCTGGGGGGAAAATTCGCCGGCATCCTGCTGGTGGAGATCGCCCCCGCCCGCGCCGATGAACTGGCCAAGGCCCTCGGCACCCTGGCGGACAAGGGTATCCGCGCCACCGTGGACCCGGCGGAGAGCCCCGAGACGAGCGCCGCGAACCTCCAGGGTGAACGCCTGTTGCTGTCGCTGGTGGCCAACGACAGGCGCGGCATCATCGCCGAGATCAGCCAGGTGCTGGCGCGCCGCAATGTCAACCTGGACGAACTGCACACCAGCACCGAGAACGCCCCCATGAGCGGCGAGCTGCTGTTCCACGCCAGCGCCGAAATCGTATTGCCCGCGGAGTTGAGCCGCGAGGCTCTGCGCCTGGCCCTGGAGGAGCTGTCCGACGATCTGATGGTGGAAATCGAGGATCTCGAGCCCTGATGAACAATGAGGGTGACAGCGAGGAATACCTGGCGAGGAAACGCTTCTACGCCAGCCTGCTGACGGTATACGGCCGCAAGCCGGTGCTGGAGGCATTACAGGATCCCGCCATTCCCGTCCATCGCCTGCACCTGGCCACCAGCAACCAGGGCGGCGGCATCGTCGCCGACATCGAGCGGCTGGCGGCGCGGCGCAATGTGGAGGTGGTGCGCCACAGCCGCGAGAGCCTGTCGCGCATCTCCCGCAACCGCCGCGAGGACCAGGGGGTGGCCGCCGACCTGGCGTGCCCCGCCTACCGCCACTACCGGGAGTTCCTCGCCGAGCGCCAGGGTGGCGAAGCGTTTCAGCTCATCGCCCTGGACCGCATCACCAACCCGCAGAATCTCGGCATGATCATCCGCTCGGTGGCCGCCAGCCCCATCGCCGGCCTGGTGTTGCCCAGCAAGGGCTGCGCCCCCCTCTCCCCCCTGGTGATCAAGGCCAGCGCCGGCACCCTGTTCCGCTGTCCCATCCTGCGCTGCGAAAAGTTGCAGGACGCCCTGGAAGCGTTTCGCGCCAGCGGCGCCGAGGTGGTGGCGTTGAGCGGCGGCGCCCAACAGACATTGGGGGATTTTCAGCCCAGGGGCAGCGTGGTGTTCGTGCTGGGCAACGAAACAGAAGGGGTGGCGGAAACGGTCCTGGCGCTGGCGGACAGGCGGGTGAGGATCCCCATGGCCAACGGGGTGGAATCCCTCAATGTGGCTGTCACCGCTGCCCTGCTGGCGTTTCGCGGGGTTGTCGCCACGGGCGGTGAATACCCCCCCCACGGGGCAGGCCATTGACGCCCTCGGCGCCTTTCAGCCGGCTGGCGACCGAGCGGGCGATTATTGGCGCCGGGTCTGCAACCAGCGCCGCAGCAGCTTGAAGATCACTACCGTCAACAGGGCGAGCAAGGCCAGGCCAACCACCAGGATCAGCGCCCCCTGCAACTTCTCGACCACCCGATCGGCGGGCACCCCCCAAAAACGCACCGCCGCCACCAGAAAGGCCAGGGCCGCCACCAGGGTGATGGCGAAGCCGTAGGCCCCTCGAAAATTACGCTTGCGTTTCACAACAGACTCCTGGGTACGACGGGTTCGACCGACCTTGTCGGGGCGAACCTTCAAAACCATTAGCGGCGTCAGATCTGAATGGCACTGACTTAAACTCCTCCATGGTAGGGCGGTGTCCCGGGGTAGCGTTTTCGAGACCGTCGGCGCCAGGGATGGCGCCGTCGAGCCCCCAGGGATGGGTTCACGGCGTGTCTCGAAAACGCTACCCCGGGATGCCGACCGGGTTACGAAGTCCGAAATGGCTTAAATCATTGCCATTCACATCAGATCTCCACCACCTGCCCGTGCTCTGGCAGGTCGGCGGCAATGCCGTGGCGCCGCCACAGGGCCTCCGCCAGTTGCGCCATGCCCTCCTCCTCGCCATGCACCAGGTAGAATCGCGGTTCGCCGCCAATGGCGCTGGCCCATTGCAGCAGATCCCGCTGCCCGGCATGGGCGGAGAAGCCGCCGATGGTGTGTATCTGCGCCTTCACCGCCACCCACTGGCCGAACAGTTTAACCTTCTTGCTGCCATCGATCAGGATGCGCCCCAGGGTGCCCCGGGCCTGGAAACCGGCGAACACCAGGTGGTTGCGGGGCTCCCACAGGCGGTGCTTGAGGTGGTGGCGGATTCGCCCCCCGGTGCACATGCCGCTACCGGCAATGATAATGGCGCCGCGTTTGACCTTGTTGATGGCCATGGAATCGTCGACGGATTCGGTGATGGTCAGATTGGGCAGAAAATCCCGTGTGGAGCCATGGCCATTGTTGGTGATGGTCGCCACATCCTCCGGGTTCAACTGGTGCGCGGAGCGGACATAGACTTCCGTCACCGCATGACCCATGGGGCTGTCGAGAAAGACTTGCCAATCCGCCAATAGCCCTTCCTGATAGAGCTGGCCGAGGTGAAAGAGAATCTCCTGGGTGCGGCCCACGGCGAAGGCGGGTATCAGCACATTGCCGTCTTCCTCCGCGGCGCTGCGAATCACGGCGCGGAATTCCTCGAGGCTCTCCTCCATGGGGCGGTGATCGCGCCCCCCGTATGTGGACTCCAACAACACCACATCGGCCTTCTCCACGGTTTCGTAATGGGGCATCAGGGAAGTTTCCGGGTTGCCCAGGTCGCCGGAAAACACCACCACCTTGTCGCCCTCGTCGCCTTGCAGGGTCAGTTCGACGATGGAAGAACCGAGAATATGCCCGGCATCGAGAAATCGCAGACTTATCCACGGCAGTACTTCGCGGCGTTCATGGTAGTCCACGGACTGGCAACTGCTGATGACCCTGGCCACATCGCTCTCGGTGTAGAGGGGTTCCCGGGGTTTCTTGCCGGCACGGCGGCGCGCCAGGTTGTCGTACTCCAGGTCCCGAAAGTAGATACTGGCGGCATCCTCCAGCAGGATTTTCAGCAAGCGGTGGGTTCCCTCGGTGCAATGGATGCGCCCGGAAAAACCCCCACTCACCAGCCGTGGCAGCAACCCGGAGTGATCCAGGTGGGCGTGGGACAGTACCACGGCATCGATGGACGCCGGATCGAAATCAAAAATATCGGTTTCCAGGCGGTCGATGTCATTCCCCCCCTGGTGCATGCCGCAATCCAGCAGGATGCGCCGCTCTCCCGCTTCCAGCAGATAACAGGAACCGGTCACTTCCCGCGCGGCGCCGAGAAACTGCAATGTGGCCATCAAATGTCCTTCTGTTGTGGTGACTTGTGTGGAGCGGAGTCCTGCCGGGGCGGACCGCACAATGTAACCGATGGCGCCGGGTATGGCAGCCGTTTTTCTCCCGCTGTTCTCCCGCTGTGTGTCTCACCCTCCCCGCAGCAAGGTGACGCGCCTCAGCGCGGCGACTTCCCGCGCCAACACCACCGCCTGCGAACTGTCACCAGCGTAGCGACCGCGCTGATAGGCAGCGGCGATGGTTTGGATGCGCGGCGCCAGATCGGGATGGCGCAGGGCACAGCGGCGGGCATAGTCGCCGGCGGCCTCGCCGGGCTGGCGCGGCAGGCCGAGCCGGGCCATGGTGTTGCCGAAGGCCACGAATTGGCGGTCCAGGGGATTGCGCCGTAAACGCCGTCCGGGCCACAGACTGACCGCCAGAACCGGCGCCAGGGCCAGCAGCCCCCCCAGCACCAGGAACAGGGCAATCCGCAGGGGTTCGGCTCCCCCCAGCAGGTGCTGCAACAGCCCCCACTGGATATCGTCGTAGCCGATCACCCAGCGGCTCCAGGCGTATTCGAACTGGTCCAGGTGCAGGCGCGCCCAATTGATCCAGGCCACTTCCCGGAAGCGTACCAGGGACAGGGGGCTGTCGGCGAACAGCATTCCCTCTCCGCCGAACAGGTCCAGAAGGCTCCTCTCGATGCGCTCCGGCGCCACGGCCGCGGTGGGGTCGACCCGCACCCAGCCACGGTTCTCGAGCCACACCTCTGCCCAGGCATGGGCATCGTATTGGCGCACGATCAGGTAACCCCCGGGATGGGCCTCGCCCCCCTGATAGCCCCCCACCACCCGCGCCGGGATGCCGGCGGCGCGGGCGAAAAACACGAAGGCGGAGGCAAAGTGCTCGCAAAAGCCGGCGCGGGTGGACCACAGGAAATCATCCACCGTGTGACGCCCCAGGGGCGGCGGCTGCAGGGTGTAGACGAAGGATTCATTGAACAAAGCCAGCAGGCGATCGAGGAGCTCCACGGGCTCGGCGGTTTCCGACAGCCACTGGCGCACCACCTCCCGGGTGCGCGGGTTGCCCTGCTCCGGCAGGCGCGTGTTGAGCAGCCACTGCCAGTGTTCCAGTCCACCGCCGTCCATGGCCAGGTTTGGCCAGCTGCGCACCTGGTAGCCGGTGCGGCTGTTGACCGGGGCCCGTTGCCCCAGGGTGTAGTCGCGGCTCAGGCCAACTCCCGGGCTCAGCGGCTGGGGCACATCGAGCCCGTAGAGCCAGCGATTGCCAGTGCGTTCCATCACCACCCCGTAGCGGTAGCTCTGCTCCTCGCCGCTGAACTGGAGATCCGCCTGCCCGGGAGACATGGGCAGGGGCAAACCCCACTCGCCGCCCTGGGACCAGGTTCGACCATCGAAATTGCTCAGCACCACGCCGCGCCAGTAGAGCTGGTGGCGGGGGGGCATGGGACCGTCGAACTGGGCGCGAAAGGCGATTTGCGCCGAGCGCCCCAGGCGGGTGACATCCCCGGGGGCCATGGTGTCGCTCATGCCGGTGACGGCGCCACCACTGGGACTCGGCACCGACCACAGGGGCTCCAGGCGCGGCATCACCACAAACAGCACCAGCATCAGCGGCAGGGCCTGCGCCACCAGCAGCAGCGCCGTTTTCAGGGGTCTGGCGACGGCGCGACGCTGATCCCGCATGTTGATTCCCGCCAGACCGGCGGTGACCACCACCAGAGCCAGCGCCACCAGCAGGGCGGTGAGCATGCCCTGGTCGAACAGGCACTGGACGATGGCGGTGAAATAACCCAGATACACCGTCATCAGGGCATCGCGGCGATTGCGCATTTCCAGCAACTTGAGGGCATAGGCGCTGATCAGCAGGCTGACCATGGGTTCCAGGCCATCGAGACGCCCAAAGGACACCAGCAGGCCGGCCACGCACAGCACCACCAGCCCCAGCTTCACCGCCCTGCCGGGGGCTCCCACCCGGGCCCGCAGAATCTGGATGCGCCAGTAAATGGCCACGGCGCCGGCTGCCCCCAGCCACAGGGGCAGGAAGCGCAACAGGGGCGCGGCGGACACGGCAAAGGCCAGAAGCAGCCACAGACTGCCGTGGCGGGACAGCTGCCAGGTGGCACTCACTCTCCTGCCTCCGTGTCCGGTTCCGCCACTTCGAACAGGGCCAGGCGCGCCAGTAACTGATCGCGATGGCGCGGCCCCAGGGCCGGGGCCGTCTCGCCATCCGGCAGGCGCAGCCCATAGGGTTCATCCCCTTCGGCGACGCCGAGCAGCCAGTGGCACAGCCGCGACAGGCGCGCTTCCCGGTCCAGGCCGGGGAAGGCGCGCCAGTCCAGCCAGCGGCTGGTGGCGGTGGCTTCCCCATAATGCTTGGTGAGCATGCCCCGTCCCTGGGCCTGCTGTTTCCACGCCACCCGGTTGAGGGACTCCCCCGGGCGGTACTTGTCGAGGCCGATGAAATCGTCCGCGCCGTCCCCCTGACGACCTTCGCTGTCACCCTCGCCACCTCCGTCACCCAGGGGTTGGGGGGTTCCGGCCACGGGTCTGGGGTATACCAGTCCACGGC
>JBJHDJ010000178.1:0-5783 GCA_050486485.1 Porticoccaceae bacterium | reverse complement strand
GCCAATACCCCCGTCAATGTGGTGGACAACCCGGAACTGTGCTCGGTGATCTTTCCCGCCATTGTCGATCGCTCCCCGGTGCAAATCGCCATTTCCACCGGTGGCAGCGGCCCGGTGCTGGCGCGGCTGTTGCGGGGCAGACTGGAGAGCCTGCTGCCCGGTAATTACGGCGCCCTGGCGCGGCTGGCGGAAAAATTTCGCCCTCGGGTCAAGGAGAGAATCCCCGCGGACAGCGCCCGGCGCGCCTTCTGGGAGCGGGTATTCGAGGGTCCGATTGCCGAGTTGGTGTACAGCGGGCGGGAAGACGATGCCGAAAGCGCCCTTGAACAAGCCCTGGAGCACCCCCAGGCCGAGTCCACCGGCGAGGTCTATCTGGTGGGCGGCGGCCCAGGCGATCCGGATCTGCTTACCTTTCGCGCCCTGCGCCTGATGCAACAGGCGGACATGGTGCTCTACGACCGGCTGGTGTCGAAGGAGGTGCTCAACCTGGTGCGCCGCGATGCCGAGCGCGTCTATGTGGGCAAGACCGCCGGGGATCACCCTGTCACCCAGGACAATATCAACCGCAAGTTGGTGGAGTTTGCCCAGCAGGGCAAGCGGGTACTGCGTCTCAAGGGCGGCGACCCCTTTATCTTTGGCCGTGGCGGCGAGGAGATCGAGCATCTGGCGGATCATGGCATCCCCTTCCAGGTGGTGCCCGGCATCACCGCCGCCTCGGGTTGCGCCAGCTACGCCGGCATACCGCTCACCCACAGGGATCACGCCCAGTCGGTGCGCTTTATCGCCGGCCACCGCCGTGACGACAAGCTGGCGCTGCCCTGGCGGGAGCTGGCGGCGCCGGGACAGACCCTGGTGTTCTACATGGGCCTTAACGGACTGGAGACCATCTGCCGCGAGTTGGCCGCCGCCGGCATGGGGCCGGACATGCCCGCCGCCCTGATCGAGAAGGGCACCAGTTTGCGCCAGCGGGTATTTGTCGGCACCCTGGCGGATCTGCCCGGCAAGGTGCGGGAAGGGAAAGCCAAGGCCCCGACATTGATCATCGTCGGCAAGGTGGTCAGCCTCCACGGCAAATTGCGCTGGTTTGGCGATGGTGACGAAGGTGTGATTCTGGATGAATGAAAGGTTCGACTACGATCTGTTTGTCATCGGCGCCGGTTCCGGCGGCGTGCGGGCGGCGCGCATGGCCGCCGCCACTGGCGCACGGGTGGCCGTCGCCGAGGAGCGCTATCTCGGTGGCACCTGCGTCAATGTCGGTTGCGTGCCGAAAAAGCTGTTCGTGTACGCCGCGGAGTTTTCCCATGCCTTCCGGGATGCCGCCGGTTTTGGCTGGTCCCTGGAGGGCATCCGCTTCCACTGGCCCACCCTTCGCGACAACAAAACCCGGGAAATCGAACGCCTCAACGGTGTCTATGCCCGGCTGTTGGACAATGCCGGCGTTCAGCGTCTTGAAGGTACCGGCACCCTGACGGGACCCCATAGTGTGCGGGTGGGCGATTGCGACTACACCGCGGCAAATATCCTGATCGCCACCGGCGGCTGGCCCCATGTGCCCGAGTTTCCCGGTCGCGAGCATGTCATCACCTCCAACGAGGCGTTCTATCTGGAACAGTTTCCCCGGCGGGTGCTGGTGGTGGGTGGCGGCTATATCGCCGTGGAGTTCGCCGGCATCTTCAACGGTCTCGGCGCCGAGACCCACCTGTCCTATCGCGGGCCGCTGTTTCTGCGGGGTTTCGACCAGGATCTGCGCGAGGGGCTGGCCAGCCAGATGGCTGGCCAGGGGGTGAAACTGCACTTCGAGACGGA
This sequence comes from Porticoccaceae bacterium, assembly GCA_050486485.1. Classification (GTDB taxonomy): domain Bacteria; phylum Pseudomonadota; class Gammaproteobacteria; order Pseudomonadales; family Porticoccaceae; genus NAT127. The sequence continues at coordinate 3,977 of JBJHDJ010000178.1, read as the reverse complement.
AGTCAGGGGAGTCGTCCGCAACGGCGATGGCTCCCTGACGGTACACTTCGCCGCTGGCGATCCCATCATCGTCGACACCGTGATGTACGCCACGGGCCGCCGCCCCAACACCACCGGGCTGGGGTTGGAGACAACTGGCGTTGTCCTCGCCGACAATGGCGCCATCCAGGTGGACGAGCGCTTTCGCACGGCGGAGCCGTCGATTCTTGCCCTCGGGGATGTCATCGACCGGGTACAGCTCACCCCGGTGGCCATCGCCGAGGCCATGGTGCTGGTGGACAATCTGTTCAAGGGCGGCGACCAAACCATGGATTACCGGGATATTCCCACGGCGGTCTTCAGCCAGCCCACCATCGGCACCGTGGGACTCAGCGAGGAGGAGGCGCGTCAGTCATATCCTGACATTCGCGTGTTTCGCACCGATTTCCGTCCCATGAAGCAGACCCTGGCGGGTGGCGACGACAGGATCCTGATGAAGTTGGTGGTGGACGGAGCCAGTGACCGGGTGCTGGGTTGCCATATGCTGGGGGAGGGCGCCGGAGAAATCATCCAGGGCCTGGCGGTGGCCATCAAGGCCGGCGCCACCAAGGCGGATTTCGACCGCACCGTGGGTATTCACCCAACCGCCGCGGAGGAATTCGTGACCCTGCGCAACCCACTCTGAAGGCTCTGAACAGGGCTGAATGATTGCCCAAGGTGGATGACAAGATGGGTGAAAAAACCTAGCGGAGGCGCCATGAGCAAGGTTTTGCTGGAAAGCGAGGGAGCGGTCGTCAAGCTCACCCTCAACGATCCCCATACCCTCAACGCCATAGGTCCCGCCATGGCCGAGGAGATCCGCGCGGCCGTGATGCAGGTGGCGGATCCGGCCAACGGCTATCGCTGCCTGGTGCTGACTGGCGCTGGCCGGGGTTTTTGCTCTGGCGGCAGTCTGGCCTGGATGGACGACAATCGCCAGGCCCGTGCCGCGGACCAGGTGGTTGACCACGGCATTTCTTTGGGCACACACCATCATTTCGTGCTCAAGCAACTGAAGGATCTACCTTTTCCGGTGATCACCGCGGTCAACGGCCCGGCGGCGGGGCTGGGGTTCTCCTACGCCCTGGCGGGAGACCTGATCGTCGCGGCGCGTTCGGCGTTTTTCGTGGCTTCGTTTGCCGGTATCGGCGTCACCCCCGACGGCGGCCTGAGCTGGATGCTGCCGCGCATGATCGGCTGGGCGCGGGCGAAGGAATTGCTGTTGCTGGCCACCCGGTTGAGTGCCGACAGAGCCCTGGAGTGGGGCATGATCAACCGGGTCTTCGATGACCCGGTCTTCATGGAGCAAACCCTGGCCCTCGCCCATGAGGTTGCCAATGGTCCCACCGTTGCCCTGGGGCTGGGCCGTCGCCTGGCCTGGGAAAGCTGGGCTCATGGCTACGAGCAGCATCTCGATCAGGAGGAAAGGCTTCAGGCCCTGGCCTTTGACACCCAGGATGCCGTGGAGGGTGGCAAGTCCATGCTGGAAAAGCGCAAGCCACATTTTATTGGCCGTTGAGTGACTGGCCGTTGAGCTGCCGGAGGGCAAACAATGACCCCCTGTTCGTCATGACAGCATGCACAGGATCCTCGAGGGCATGCATCAGCCCCGAGACACCGAGGTCCCCGCTCCGACAGCCTTCCCGGAGTCTGGTAACATTCGCACCTTGAACCCTGAACCTTGAACCTTGAACCCTTTGGATCCTTCATGAACTTCACCGGAACAGAACGCTATGTGGCCACCGACGACCTGCGCATGGCCGTGGATGCCACCGTCACCCTCAAGCGCCCCCTGTTGATCAAGGGCGAGCCCGGCACTGGCAAGACCATGCTCGCCGAGGAAGTGGCCGCCGCCCTGGGTGTGCCCCTCATTGCCTGGCATATCAAGTCCACCACCAAGGCCCAGCAGGGGCTCTACGAATACGATGCCGTGTCGCGCCTCAGGGATTCCCAGCTTGGGGACGAGAAGGTTCACGATGTGCGCAACTACATTCGCAAGGGCAAGCTGTGGGAGGCCTTCGAATCCGATGGCCAGTGCGTGCTGCTGATCGACGAGGTGGACAAGGCGGATATCGAGTTTCCCAACGATCTGCTGCTGGAGCTGGATCGCATGGAATTCCATGTCTACGAGACCGGCGAGACCGTCCGTGCCCGCAAGCGTCCCGTGGTGATCATCACCAGCAACAATGAAAAAGAGCTGCCGGACGCCTTCCTGCGCCGCTGTTTTTTTCACTTCATCAAGTTTCCCGATCGCGGCACCATGGAGGAGATCGTGCGGGTGCATTTCCCGGATATCAAGAAATCCCTGGTGGGCGAGGCCCTGGAGGTGTTCTTCGAGTTGAGGGATGTGCCGGGCCTGAAGAAAAAACCCTCCACCTCGGAATTGATCGACTGGCTCAAGCTGTTGCTGTCGGATGACCTGCCCGACGATATCCTCAAGAATCGCGATCCCACCAAGGCGGTGCCCCCCCTGTACGGCGCCCTGCTCAAGAACGAGCAGGATGTCCATCTGCTGGAGAAGCTGGCCTTCATGGCCCGCCGGGAAGGCCGTTGATGCTGCTCAACTTCTTCGATGGCCTGCGCAAGGGTGGCGTGCCGGTTTCCATTCAGGAACTGCTGACCCTGTTCAGCGCCCTGGAGCACCGCCTGGCCTTTGCCAGCGTCGATGATTTCTACCTGTTGGCCCGCACCTGCATGGTCAAGGACGAGAAGTATTTCGATCGCTTCGACCGCGCCTTCGCCCTGTACTTCGAGGGATTGGAAAGCCTTGACCAGGCCCTGGATTTCCTGATTCCCGAGGAGTGGCTGCGGGAGGAGTTTCGCAAGCAGCTCAGCGAGGAGGAGAAAGCGCGGATCGAAAGCCTCGGAGGGCTTGAAAAGCTGATCGAAACCTTCAAGGAACGGCTTGCAGAGCAGAAGGCCAAGCACAAGGGCGGCAACAAGTGGGTGGGCACTGGCGGCACCTCTCCCTTCGGCAACGCCGGCTACCATCCCGAGGGTATTCGGGTGGGTGGCGAGAGCGAACAGAAGCGGGCGGTGAAGGTGTGGGATCGCCGAGAGTATCGCAACCTGGACGATTCCGTGGAGCTGGGCACCCGCAATATCAAGGTGGCCCTGCGCCGCCTGCGCCAGTTTGCCCGCGCCGGCGCCCAGGAGGAACTGGATCTCGACGATACCATCCGCTCCACCGCCAAGAACGCCGGGTTGCTGGATATCAAGATGGTGCCGGAGCGCCACAACGCGGTGAAGGTGCTGGCTTTTTTCGATGTGGGGGGCTCCATGGATCCCCATGTGCGCATCTGCGAGGAACTGTTCTCAGCGGTGCGCACCGAGTTCAAGCACCTGGAGTATTACTACTTCCACAATATGCTGTACGAGTATGTGTGGAAGGACAACAGCCTGCGTCACAAGGAGCGTATCAACACCTGGGATCTACTCCACAAGTACGGTTCCGACTACAAGGTCATCATTGTCGGCGACGCCTCCATGTCCCCCTTCGAGATCACCCAGGCGGGGGGCAGCGTGGATTATTTCAACGAGGAGCCCGGCGCCGCCTGGCTCAAGCGCCTCACCGACACCTACGACAAGGTGGTGTGGCTCAATCCCGTGCGCCAGAACTTCTGGGAGCACACCACCTCGATCCGCCTGGTGACCCAGCTGGTGCACAACCGCATGTACCCCCTCACCCTGGCCGGTCTCGAGGATGCGGTTCGTTACCTTGCCCGTTAGTGGCCGCCATGTCGCCCCAACCAGTAATAAACAAAAACACAGAATGCCTTGCGGCGATGCGGTGGGCATCCGTAGGGTGGGTTAGCCGCGGGCGTAACCCACCATCCACCCCATCCGTGGCACAGAGCGATGGGTATCGCTGCGCTCAACCCATCCTACGGGGGTACTCTGCCCCGGTGCTTCAACGGAGTGGCGTAGGGTGGGCTGGCCGCGGGCGTAACCCACCATCC
>JBJHDJ010000177.1:0-5785 GCA_050486485.1 Porticoccaceae bacterium | reverse complement strand
CTTCACCGGCCCGGATCCGCGACGAAGTGGCGCGAATTCTCGCCGGGTTTGGCGCCGGCGACGGCCATGTCTTCAATCTCGGGCACGGCATCACCCCGGACATCGACCCGGATCGGGTCAACGCCTTCATTGACGCGGTGCATGAATTGTCCCCCGCCTACCATGGTTCCTGATCCCTGTTACCCCGGTCAGGCAGGTTCGGTAGGATGGCACCGCTTGGCGGGGTGTAACCTGCCCTGACAACCTCCTTGTGGAGGGCAAATCCGACGCTCGTCGCCAAAAACGCCCTGTCATGACGTCGGGGTTGCCTTCTTGCCATGGTCCGCTATGCTGTGAGGCGAGAGGAGTGAACTTTCCGCGACCATCCCCGGGTGGTCGCGGAGCCGTTGTGGATATCGCAACAGGGACCAGCCATGGCCATAGACCAGATTCAGATCAAGGTGCAGGATCTCGCCGTGGGCATGTTCGTGTCCAAACTGGATCGTCCCTGGTCTGAAACACCCTTCTCGCTGCAGGGGTTCTACATCCGCGTTCCCCAGGATATACAGAACCTCAAATCCTATTGCTCCACGGTCTACATCGATGTCAGCAAGGGGCGGGGTCCCGTCAATCCCGATCTGGTGGTGCGCCAGCCGACACAACGCGCCAGGCCCCAGGAGCGTCGCGCCAGCAACCTCGCCATCGCCCCCTTCGACAAGGACCAGCCCCTGCGACCCCTGCCGGGGGGCAGGCCCACGCCCATCGAAGTCCGCCATGGCGTCTATCCCACCACGGTGCCCCTGCGCATCGAGGCGGCCAGGGCTGAAAAGATCGTCGCCACCCTCAAGGGGCAGCTCACCCTGGCGACCCGACAAATCGTCAAGGGGCGTCCCTTCGACTATCCCGCCCTGCAACGGGGCGTGGAGGAGATGGTCGGCAGCGTGTTGCGCTGTCCCGATGCCATGACCTGGTTGTTGCGCCTGCGTCGGATGGACCGCCAGAGTCACGATCACAGCCTGCGCAGCGCCCTGTGGGCGGTGCAGTACGCCCGCTTCGTGGGCATGGCGAAGGACGATATCACCCACCTGTGCCTCGGCACCCTGCTCAAGGACATCGGCAAGGTCAAACTGTCCAAGGAGCTGTTGCGAAAATCCCAGCGCACCCCCGAGGAGGAAGCGGAGTACCGCCAGTTCGTCAGCCACGGCGTGGAGATGCTGCGGGCCACCAATGCCATCGAACCCAAGGTGATTGCCGTGGTGCGCTATCACTGCGAGCGCCTCGATGGCAGCGGCTTTCCGGAGGGCATTACTGGCAATCGCATTCCCCTGCTGGCGCGCATCGCCGGTATCGCCACCGTCTACGATGCCATATCCAATCCCAGGGAGTCCCAGGAGCCGGTGGCGCCGTCCAAGGCGGTGAGCATGCTCTATGGGCTGCGCAGCACCGCCTTCCAGGATGACCTGGTGGTAACCTTCATCCAATCCATTGGCATCTACCCCTCCGGCACCCTGGTGGAGCTCAATACCGGGGATCTCGGCGTGGTGCTGGACCAGAATCCGGAATCCAGGCTGACCCCCCGGGTGGCGGTGCTCAACCGCTGGCAGGAGAACCTCAACGGCGACACCGTTGTCATCGATCTGCGGGAGCAGCAACAGAGCCGCGAACTGCTCATCGGCAGTGGCCGTGACAATGTGGTGGAGATTCCCCGTATCGCCATCGCCAGGGATCTCGAGCCCACCGGTTATGACATCGATTTCGAGAAGATCACCCAGGGTTTCCTGATGGAGGCCACCGAAACCCTGTCCCGGTCCGTCAGGCCCGGCCTGCTGGCGCGCCTGAAGGAGCGCCTGCGGGTGTAGCGGCCCCGACCGCGGGAGAGGTTGGGCGCAGCGATACCCATCACTTCCCATGACCTGTCAGGGTAGGGTGGTGGGTTACGCCTGCGGCTAACCCACCCTACGATTTATCGTGCATCGCCGCGACGCTCCCGTAGGATGGGTTGAGCGCAGCGATACCCATCACTTCGCACCACCTGACAGGGCGTGGTGGTCAGTTATGTAGGTGGCCAGCCTTTCCCCCATTTTCACCGTTGCCCCTGGCGCCTTGTCCGCGCAGAAGGTGGCTGGCGCCTCCGTCACCATCACCACCGTCGAGCCAAAGCGGAACTGCCCCAACTCCTCCCCGCGGCGGAACGGGCGTGGCTCGCTGAACGACTCATGGTGACACTGGTTGGGCCTGTAGTAGTCGCGCCACACCGTGCCAATGCCCGCCACGAAGATCGCCCCCACCAACACCATGGCCAGATAGCCGCGATCGGTCTCGAACAGGCATACCAGCCGCTCGTTGCGGGCGAACAGGCCGGGGATATGGCGGGTGGTGGTGTCGTTCACCGAGAACAGCCGCCCCGGGATATAGAGGCTTTGCAGCAAGCTGCCGTCACAGGGCATGTGCACCCGGTGATAATCCCTGGGCGAGAGATAGACCGTGGCGAAGGCGCCGTGGCGGAAGCGCTCGCACAGGGTGTCATCCAATCCAAGCAACTGGCGGGCGCTGAAGCTGTGGCCCTTGGCCTGGAACAGGGTGCCGTCGTTGACGGGTCCCAACTGGCTGATGGCGCCGTCCGCCGGCGACACCAGGGCGGCGGGGCTGTCGTCGATGGGTCGCACGCCCTCCTTCAGATGGCGGGTGAAGAATTCGTTGAAACTGCCGTACGCCGCCGCGGACCCCAGGGCCGCTTCCTCCAGGTCGATGCCGTAGCGCGCCATGGCCTTGCGGATCAGGAAGTCCTTGAGCCGTGGGTTCCTGCTGTCCGCCACCTTGCCCAGCCATCGCGACAGGGTGTGCTGGGGCAACAGCCGTTGCAGGGCGGCGAACAGCTCACCCTTGTGATCTCGCCGGTTATCGTCTGTCACCTTGTCTCTCCGGTCATTCATCGCCTTTCATTCACCATCTGTCATTCACCACCCATTGCCACGGGCGTATCCTGGCGGTTGCCCCATTCGGCCCAGGAACCGTCGTAGGCGGCGATGGCCGGGTAGCCGAGGATTCGGGCCACCAGGTAGGTGAACCCCGAGCGGTGATGGGTCTGGCAGTGGGTGACGATGCGCTTGTCCGGCGTCAGTCCCAGGCCGGCCAGGTACTCGCGGGCATCGGCGCGGATGCGCAGATTGCGGGACTGATCCATCAGCGAGGTCCACTCGCAGTGAATCGCCCCCGGTATATGCCCGGCGCGGGCCGACCCGCTGCGCAGTCCCAGGTACTCCTCCCGACCGCGGGCATCCCAGACGGCGAAGTCCGGCTGATCCAGCCCGGCCATGATGGCCTCGGTGGATCTGATGGGTGCGGGGTCGAGGGTCACGGACACCGTATTAGAGCGGGGTTCGTTTGCCGCTGACTCCAGGGGATGACCCTCCCGGGCCCAGGCCACCAGGCCACCGTTCAGGTAGCTCCAGCGCTGGTGTCCGATGACATCCAGGGTCCAGGCCATGCGCCCCGCCCAGCCGCCGCCCTCGTCGTCGTACACCACCACCCGGGTTTCCGGGGTGAGCCCCAGGCGGCTGAACAGGGCGTCGAGCCGGCCTTTTTCCGGCAACTTCCCTGGGGTGGGTGGCTGGCCCGCCACCAGTTCCCGGGGGGAAACATGGACGGCGCCGGGCACATGGCCCTGGCGGTACTGCTCGTCGCTGCACAGGTCGACGATGAGCACATCTCCCTGGACCTGTTCCAGGTCATCGGGCTCCATCAGGCGTGGCAACGGTTCGTTCATAGTGACTCCATGGTGGTTTCTAGCTTCAGGGCACCTCTATTAATTGGGAGCAGCCTCTGGCTTTCAGGCGGATTCGCAATCAAGGCGCAACTTCGCAGGCATGCTGGTGGCCTGTCGAGAAGTTGCAACGCCGAGTGCGGATTCGCCTGAAAGCCCCGCAGGGCGCGGCCTGACAGGGGCTGGCACAGCGTTGGCTCGCTCGCCAAGGACAACCAGCCTTGGCCTTCGCAAGCCGCCTTGCGCCAGCCCCTGTCAGGTTGCGCAGAGGCCACTCCCAATTAATAGAGGTGCCCTTCATTTGCAGGGTGCTCCGGTCCATAACAGACCCTCAACGAGCACTATCCTCCGCGACGATGAGACGATAACTCTGATAGCGCCGCACACTGATTTTACCCTCCTCGACGGCAGCGCGAATGGCGCAACCCGGTTCGTCCAGGTGCACGCAATCGCGGAACCGGCATCCCCCCAGCCAGGGGCGGAACTCCACAAACCCTTCCGCCACGGCCCTGCTGTCCAGATGGCCGAGACCGAATTCCCGAATCCCCGGCGAATCCACCAGGTAGCCACCGCTGGGCAGCCGGTAGAGGCAGGCCGCGGTGGTGGTGTGTCGGCCCTTGGCCAACTGGGTCGAGAGTTCACCGACGCGCACCTCGGCGGAAGGGTAAAGCAGGTTGACCAGGGAGGACTTGCCCACCCCCGACTGCCCCACCAGCACCGTGGTGTGGCGCGCGAAATAGTCCCTCAGGCTTTCAAGGCCGGCGCCGCTCCTGGCGGACACCCGCAGAATGTCATAGCCCAGGTCGTGGTAGCACGCCAACAGTTCGTCCAGTGGTGAATTGCTGTTCACCAGATCCAGCTTGTTGAGCATCAGCAAGGGCTGGATGCCCTCGTGCTCGGCGGCCACCAGGTAGCGGTCTATCAGGTTGGTGTGGGGTTCCGGTTGCGGGGCGATGACAATGGCGATGCGGTCCACATTGGCGGCCACCGGGCGCAACCGCCCCCGGGCGTCCGGGCGGTGGATGGCGCTGAGGCGGTCAAGGCGGGTCTCCACCACCCCCAGGGGGGTGTCCGGGCGCCAGATCACCCGGTCGCCGGTCACCACATCGTCGCTGGTGGCGCGGATATGACAGCGGTGGGGTTTGTCCTCGGGGCTGAAATCCGGCGGCAGCACCGCCGCGTGTCGGCCGTAACGGGATATCACCACTCCCTCCTGGCCGGCCCCGTCGGCGGAATGGGCGTTGCGCCGTTGCTTGTCGGCGATGCGGCGGGTTTGCTGGATGGTCAGACGCCGTTTGGCCATTCACCCTCGGGGCTTGGTGCTGATCGACGGGCAAGGATATAGCATAATGGCGGGCAGTGACATAACCGGACAGGGTGCTGCATGGCGGGGAATGGAGAGAATCTCAATCTCATTTGGATCGACCTGGAAATGACCGGCCTCGATCCCGAGCGGGACCTCATCATCGAGATCGCCACCGTGGTTACCGATGCCCAGCTCAATATCCTCGCCGAAGGCCCGGTGATGGCGATTCACCAGCCAGATCGCGCCCTCGAGGCCATGGATGAATGGAACACCCGCCAGCACGGGCAGTCCGGGCTGGCCGCCAGGGTGCGCGCCAGCGACATCAGCGCCAGCCAGGCGGAGCAGCGCACACTGGCCTTCCTGCGTCAGTGGGTGCCCGCCAACACATCACCGATGTGCGGCAATTCCATCTGCCAGGATCGGCGCTTCCTGGCCCGGTACATGCCCGAGCTGGAACGCTATTTTCACTACCGCAATCTGGATGTCAGCACCCTCAAGGAACTGGCGCGGCGCTGGAAGCCCGCCGCCCTGGAGGGGTTCACCAAGAAGGGCAACCACCTGGCCCTGGACGATATCCGCGACTCCATCGCCGAACTGGCCCACTATCGCAGTACCCTGCTGGGGCTCTGATACCGCTGTCATCCAGCGGCGAATGGTGGGTTACGCCCGCGGCTAACCTGCCCCCTACGGGTCGGCACGGCATCCGCATGAGGCTTCCCTGGTAGGATGGGTTGAGC
>JBJHDJ010000176.1:0-5792 GCA_050486485.1 Porticoccaceae bacterium | reverse complement strand
TCGCTGCGCTCAACCCATCCTACGAACTGACAACTGACAACTGACAACTGACAACTGATAACTGATAACTGATAACTGATAACTGACAACCGAGCCCCCCTCACCCCGCTCGCCGCAACAGCACCCCACCCGCCAGCAGGGTCAGAACGATGGGGGTGAGCACCGCCCACAGGGGGGAAAAGCCGTACACCAGACTGGCGGGACCCAGCAACTGCTGGCTGGTGTTGAAGACGATACCCACCACCACGCCGGCAAAGATGCGAAAACCCATGGTGGACTGACGCAGGGGGCCAAAAATGAAGGACACGGCGATCAGCACCAGGCTGGCGGTGGTGAGGGGCTGCAGGGCCTTGTTCCAGAACGCCAGCCAGTGACGGGAGGCATCCTGGTGCTGGGAATCCAGGTAGCGGGCATAGCCCAGCAGGTCGCTCATGGGCAGGGCATCCGGCTCCACGAACACCAGGCGCATCAGCTCCGGTGACAGGGCGCTTTCCCAGCGCCGCCGCTCCACCTCGGCCACCGTCACCCGCTCGCCGCCGAAACGGGTCATCGCCACATCCTCCTCCAGCCAGTGATCCCCCTGAAAGCGGGCCTCGGCGGCAAAGCTCGCCTCGGCAACCTCGCCGTCGCGAAACCGGTAGCGGGTCACCCCGTACAGCTCGCCGCCGGGAGCCATGACGCTGACATGGACGAACTCGTCCCCCTCCCGGTTCCAAAGGCCGCTGGCGCTGCCCATCTGGGCTTGGCGACCCATCAGCAGGGCGCGCCGCGACTCCGCCAACTGCTCGGAATAGGGGGTCACGAACTCACCGATGGCGAGGGCCGCCACGATCAGGATCAACACGGGTTGCAGCACGAAGGCAACGATCCGCGCGGGGGAAAGCCCCGCGGCCCGCATCACCACCAGCTCGCTGTTGCCGGCCAAGAGGCCCAGCCCCATCAGGCAGCCAATCAGCCCGGAAAATGGAATGTACTGATACACGGTGCCCGGCAGGGTAAGCCCCACATGCACCAACAAGGCGGGAAAATCATAGTTGCCCCGCAGGTCGCCGATGCCGTCGATGATGGCGGCCATGGCGTCGATGGCCACCATCACCAGCAGCACCAGCAGTATCGAGAACAGCACCGTGCTCGCCACATGGCGGCGCAGGCGCACCATCAGCCCGCCCCCCCGGCCTGAACCTGTCCGCGCCTGCGCCAGGGCCGCCAACCACCGTTCCAGGCCAGCAGTCCCAGGCCGATGGCCAGGAACAGGGCATGCACCCACAGCATCCCCACCCAGGGCGGGATGGCGCCGTCCGCCAGGGCCCCGCGGGCGCCGTTCAGGGACAGCAGATAGATGATGTAGAGAAGGATGGCCGGCAGTATCTTGACGAACTTGCCCTGGCGGGGGTTGGTGCGACTCAGGGGCACCGCCAGCATGGCCACCACCAGCACCAGCACCGGTAGCGACAGGCGCCACTGCAGGGTGGCGCGGTGCTCGGGGTCATCGGAGCGCCACAGCACGGCGGTGGGCAGGGCCTCGCTCTCGGAGCGTATTTGCCAGGGCTGGACAGACTCCAGGCGCTGGCCGAACTCCTCGAAGCGGGTCAACTGGAATTCCGCGCTGCCCGGCATCCCCTGCACCCTGAGCCCCCGCTCCAGCACCAGGTAGCGCTCGCCGGTCTGCTCGGATTGTCGGGAATAGCCCTGCTCGGCTATCACCACCGCCATGCCATTGGTCGAGCCGCCCCCCTGGGCCAGGAACACATCGTGCATGCGCCCGTCGTCGCTGGTGATGGTTTCCGCGTAGGTGACGCCGCGATCATCCCGCAGGCTATAGAAGCGCCCGGCGGTGAGACTCTCGATCTCCCCTCGCTGTCGCTGAGCATTGAACAGCTCCTCCACCTTGGCGAAACCGGCGGGGCTCACCGCCAGGCTGAGCCAGGCGACGATGCCGGCAATCAGCAGGGCGAACACCAGGGTGTAGCGCATGAAGGTGCTCTCCCCCATGCCGCAGGCCTGCAGCACGGTCATTTCGCTGTCGACATAGAGCTGGCCGTAGGCCAGCAGGATGGAGAGGAAAAAGGCCAGGGGCAGCACCAACTCCAGAAAGCCCGGCAGCCGAAAGCCGATGATGGCCAGCAGCACCGCCGCGTCCAACTTGCCCGACGCGGCATCCGCCAGGTACTTGACGAAGCGACTGCTGACGATCACCAACATCAGCACGGCGCACACCGCCACCGTGGTGGTGAGGACGCTGCGGGCGAAATAGCGGAATACGATCACGGTTCCTCAACTCAAAGGTATGTGCCTGAAAGGTGTGGGCCTTGGTCTGCACGGGGCTGTTGAGTACACTTGCAGGCTTCGCGGCCGCGGGCTATCCAGCGGTCGGACTTGGCATTATCCCCAAAACCGCCCCCGTTGTCTTGAGCCCTGCCCGGAGAGAGCCCCATGGAATTCAAAGCCCGCGCCTTCGATCCCGTCACCGTCAAAACCGACACTCTGGTCCTGGTGGTGCCGACCAAGGGCAGCCCTGGCCCGCTGGCCAAGGCGGTGGACAGCGCCTGTGGCGGGGCCATCGGCGACCTCCTCAAGGCCGGGGAACTGAACCGCAATGGCAATGTGGTCACCTTCCACGCTCCTGTGGGCATCGCCGCCCGGCGCCTGGTGCTGGTGGGCGCCACCGACAACCCGCCGAGCAACAGCCAGTTCCACAAACTCGCCGGGCGCATCGCCGGCCAACTCACCTCGCCGGGGGTCAAGAGCGCCGCCCTGTGCCTGGACGGCATCGCCGTGGCGGGGCGGGACGCCCCCTGGCACGCCGCCCAACTGACCCGCGCCCTGGGGGAAGCACAGTATGTTTTCGACCACTTCAAGTCGAAAAAGGAAGGGAAGAAATCCCAACTCGGGCGCCTCACCCTGCACAACGATGGCAAGGGCGCCAGCGTCGAAAAGGCCCTGGCCCAGGGCATGGCGCTGGCACGGGGGGTCAACCTGGCCCGGGAGCTGGGAGACCTGCCCGCCAATGTGTGCAATCCCACTTACCTGGCCCAGCGGGCCAGGGATCTGGCCAAGGGCAACGGCAAGCTGACGGTGAAGGTGCTCGGTGAAGCCCAGATGCAAAAGCTCAAGATGGGCTCCCTGCTGTCGGTGAGCGCCGGCTCCGACACCCCCGCCCAGTTCATCATTGTCGAATACAAAGGGGGGGCCAAGGGCGCCGCGCCGGTGGTGCTGGTGGGCAAGGGGATCACCTTCGACACCGGCGGCATCAGCCTCAAGCCAGGCGCTGGCATGGATGAGATGAAGTACGACATGGCGGGCGCCGCCAGCGTGCTGGGAGCCATTGCCTGCGCCGCCGATCTGCAACTGCCGGTGAATGTGGTGGCCCTGGTGCCCGCGGTGGAGAACATGCCCAGTGGCGGCGCCACGCGCCCGGGCGACATCGTCGCCTCCATGTCCGGCCAGACCATCGAGATTCTCAACACCGACGCCGAGGGCCGCCTGATCCTCTGTGACGCCCTCACCTACGCCGAACGCTACAAGCCCAGGGCCGTGGTGGATGTCGCGACCCTGACCGGCGCCTGCGTGGTGGCCCTCGGCAGTCACGCCAGCGGCCTGTTCAGCAACGACGACAGCCTGGCTGAGCAGCTGCTGGCCTGCGGCCAGGACAGCAACGACCGGGCCTGGCGCCTGCCCCTGTGGGAAGAGTATGACCAGCAGCTCAAGACCAACTTCGCCGACATGGCCAATATCGGCGGCAAGGGCGCCGGCGCCGTCACCGCCGCCTGTTTCCTGGCGCGCTTTGCCAAGGCCTATCCCTGGGCGCACCTGGACATCGCCGGCACCGCCTGGAACAGCGGCGCGCAGAAGGGCGCCACCGGGCGGCCGGTGCCCCTGTTGGTGGAGTTCCTGCGGAGACAGAGCTGAGTTTCACAGCCAACATTTCCAGTTTCACCCTTCCGGCGGCCGCGCCAATGCCTGGGCGCATGGACGACCACCGCTGGGCACAAGGCGCTGTTTCACCGCCATCACGCGCGATGTGAAACTCAGACCCTCAACACAGATTGCGGCAAGCTAAACCATGGACAAGACCTTCGACCCCCAAGCCATCGAGCACACCTGGTACGACACCTGGGAACAGCGCGGCTACTTCCAGCCAGCGGGCGCCGGCGATCCCTACTGCATCATGATCCCGCCCCCCAATGTCACCGGTAGCCTGCACATGGGCCACGGCTTCAACAATGCCATCATGGATGCCCTGATCCGCTACCACCGCATGAGGGGCCACAACACCCTGTGGCAGGTGGGCACCGACCACGCCGGCATCGCCACCCAGATGGTGGTGGAGCGCCAGCTCGGCGCCGAGGGCGTCAGCCGCCACGACCTGGGGCGTGAGAAATTTCTGGAAAAGGTGTGGGAGTGGAAGGCGGAGTCCGGCGGCAATATCACCCGCCAGTTGCGCCGTCTCGGCTCTTCCGTGGACTGGAGCCGCGAGCGCTTCACCATGGATCCGGGCCTGTCCAACGCCGTCAAGGAGGTGTTCGTGCGCCTCTATGACGAGGGCCTCATCTATCGGGGCAAGCGCCTGGTGAACTGGGATCCGGTGTTCAACACCGCCATCTCCGACCTGGAAGTGCTCAACGAGGAGGAGCAGGGCCACCTGTGGCATTTCCGCTACCCCATCGAGGGCGAGAACAGTCACCTGGTGGTGGCCACCACCCGCCCGGAAACCATGCTCGGCGACACCGCCGTGGCCGTCAACCCGGACGACGAGCGCTACCGGCACCTGGTGGGCAAGCAGGTGCGGCTGCCCATCACCAACCGCCTGATTCCCATCATCGCCGACGACTATGTGGACCGCGATTTCGGCTCCGGCTGCGTCAAGATCACCCCCGCCCACGACTTCAACGACTACGAAGTGGGCAAGCGCCATAACCTGCCCCTGATCAATGTGCTGGATCGCCATGCCCGCATCCTCGGCGAATTCACCGTGCTCACTTTCGATAACTACGCCACGGTGCACGGCGAAAAGGGGCCAGAACAGTACGCCGGTCTCGACCGCTTCGAGGCCCGCAAAAAAATCGTCGCCGAGTTCGAGCAGCTGGGGCTGCTGGAAAAAATCGAGCCCCACGGCCTCAAGGTGCCCCGCGGCGACCGCTCCGGCGCCGTGGTGGAGCCCTGGCTCACCGACCAGTGGTATGTGAGCGTCGAAAAACTCGCCAAACCCGCCATCGCGGCGGTGGAGGATGGCCGCATCGAGTTCGTGCCCAAGCAGTACGAGAACATGTACTTCGCCTGGATGCGGGACTTGCAGGACTGGTGCATCAGTCGCCAGCTGTGGTGGGGACACCGCATCCCCGCCTGGTACGACAACCGCGGCAGGGTGTTCGTGGGCCGCGACGAGACGGAAGTGCGCGAAAAATACAGCCTGGCGGACGATATCCCCCTCAGCCAGGACGAGGATGTGCTGGACACCTGGTTCAGCTCCGCCCTGTGGACCTTCTCCACCCTGGGCTGGCCGGAGGACACGGCGGAACTGAGAACCTTCCACCCCACCGAGGTGCTGGTCACCGGCTTCGACATCATCTTCTTCTGGGTGGCGCGCATGATCATGATGACCATGCACTTCATCAAGCACCAGGACGGCACGCCCCAGGTGCCCTTCAAGACCGTGTATGTCCACGGCCTGGTGCGCGACTCCCAGGGCCACAAGATGTCCAAGTCCAAGGGCAATGTGCTGGATCCCATCGACCTGATCGACGGCATCGACCTGGAAACCCTGGTGCGCAAGCGCACCAGCGGCTTGATGC
>JBJHDJ010000175.1:0-5829 GCA_050486485.1 Porticoccaceae bacterium | reverse complement strand
GGGTATCAGTCCCGACGGCATGCGCGCTACCATCAGCAGGGTGACGGTGATTAGCAGCACGAACAGCACGCTGCCCAGCACAGCCCGGCTGATGAGAAAATTCACCGCGGCGATGAACCAGCCGGTGAGCCGGTCGAACCCCCGGTTGAACCAGACGAAGGGTTTCCACAGGGCCTTCGGCTGGTCGTCGAGCAGGCGCGCGCACATGGCGGGGGTGAGGGTCAGGGCCACCACCGCCGACACCACCACGGAGATGGCGATGGTCACCGCGAACTGCTGGTAGAGCCTGCCGGAAAAGCCCCCCAGGAAGGCCGCCGGCAGGAATACCGCCACCAGCACCAGGGTGGACGCCACCACCGCGCCGGTCACCTGGTCGAGGCTGCGGGTGGCCGCCTCGCGGGCCGCCAGCCCTTCCTCGCGCATCAGCCGCTCGGCGTTTTCCATGACGATGATGGCGTTGTCCACCACGATGCCGATGGCCAGGATCAGGCCGAACAGGGTCAGCAGGTTGATGGAAAAGCCGAACAGCGCCATGCCGGCGAAGGTGCCCACCAGGGACACCGGAATGGCGAGCAGGGGAATCAGACTGGCGCGCAGGTGCTGGAGAAACAGCAGGGTGACCAGCGTGACCAGCAGCACCGCCAGCACCAGGGTGATCAGCACCTCGCGGATGGAGATGTTGACATAGCTGGTGATGTCGTAGGAGGTTTCGTACTGGAGCCCCGGGGGGAAGAATACCGAGATGTCCGCCAGGGCCTCCTGGACCCCGCGCGCGGTATCGAGCACATTGGCCCCCGGCTGCTGAAAGATCCCCAGGGGAATGCCCACATGTTCCCCCAGGGTGGCGGTGAAGCCATAGTCCTGGGCCCCCAGTTCCACCCGCGCCACATCCTTCAGGCGCAGGGTGGCGCCGGCATCGTCGCTGCGCACGATCAGTTGTTCGAAGTCCGCCACCGCCGACGGCGGGTCGGGGGTGGCCACGGTGTAGGTGAACACCTGGCCCCGGGGGGCGGGATTGGCTCCCAACTGGCCAGCGGCGTACTGGACATTTTGCTCCCGCAGCACATCGGCGATATCCAGGGGGGTGAGGTCGAACCGCGCCAGTTTGTCCGGTTCCAGCCAGATGCGCATCGAATAGTACTGGCCGCCGAACAGCATGGCGTTGCCCACCCCGGGAACCCGCAGCAACTCGTCGATCACCTCGGTGGAGACGATGTGACCGATATCGGCTTCGCTGAAGTCGCCGTTTTCCCCAAAGAACGACACCACCATGAAGGGGGAGGGTTCCACCGCCTGCACGCTGACGCCGAGATTGCGCACCGCCTGGGGCAGACGGGGATTGGCCTGCTGTGCCCGGTTGCTGACATTGATGGCGGCGATATCCGGGTCGGTGCCGATGGCGAAGTGCACCATGATGAAGAAGGCGCCGCTGTCGGTGCTGACGGACTCCATGTAGAGCATGTCGTCGACGCCGTTGATGGCCTGCTCGAGTGGGGCCACGGTGGTGAGGGAGATTACCTCGGAGTCGGCGCCGGGGTAGAAGCCCTCCACCATCACCATGGGGGGCAGCACATTGGGGTACTGTTCCACCGGCAGGTTCACCAGGCTGGTGATGCCCGCCAGCAGAATCAGCAGTGAGATGACCGCGGCGGAGATGGGCCGCGAGACCAGCGCCTTCAACATCAGGGGTGAGTCCCCCCGGAGAGGTTGGCGCTGTCGAGGTGCTCGACGATACGCACGGTGGCGCCATCCCGCAGGTTGTTGTGGCCGTCCACCACCACGGTCTCGCCCCCGTGCAGACCCTCGGCGATCACCGCCAGGCCGGGAATTTCCGGTCCCAGGGTCACGGCGCGGCGCCGCGCCCGCTGTTGCTCATCCACCACGAACAGGCGGATGCCATCGGCACCGTGGCTGATCGCCCGTTCCGGCACCACGATAGCATCCTCCAGGGTGGCCAGTTGCAGGGTGACGCGGGCGAACTGGCCCGGCAACAGCTCGCCATCGGGGTTGGGAAACACCGCCCGCAGGGACTGGCTGCTGGTGTGCCGGTCCAGGGTGCTGGAGGCGAAGTCCACCTCGCCGCGGTGGGGGTAGTCCCGCTCCGCCACCCGCAGTCGCGCTTGCTCCGTGCCATTGCCGCGGCGCAGCATGGCGTCCCGGTCGGGAATGGCGAAGTGGACATGGGCGGGATGGGGTTGCACCAGTCGGGTGAGCAGGGTGCCCGGCTCCACCAGGCTGCCCTCCGCGAGCGCCTCCAGGCTGGAGAGGCCATCGATGGGCGCCTCGACGCGGGTGTACTCCAGGTTGAGCCGGGCTTCGGTCAGCTCGGCCCCGGCCATGCGCAGATTGGCCTCCGCCAGTTGCCGGGCGGTGAGGGCCTGGTCCCGTTCCCGCTCGCTCACCATCTGGCGCTCGGACAGTGTTTCCACACGCTGCCATTCCAGGCGCGCCTGTCTCAGCTCCGCTTCCGCCAGGGCCTGGCGGGCTTCGGCGCGTTCCAGGGCAGCCTGGAATGGAGCCGGGTCGATGCGGAACAGGGGGGTGCCGGCGCTGACCCGCTCGCCTTCGCGATAGTAGCGCTCCTCGATGATCCCCCGCACGCGGGCCCGCACGTCCACCTCCCGAGCACCCCGCACCCTGGCGGGATAGTCGCGCTCCAGGGTGACATCGCGGAATTCCGCCGTGGCGACCCGCACCACCACCGGCGGTGGCCCGCCCTGGGCAGCAGGATCTTCGTTGCCGGAGCAGCCGGCCAGGGTCACCAGCAGCGCCGCCAGGGTGGCGAGCACGGCGTTGGCTGGCATGATGGGGAGAGCAAGCGGGCGGGAATTCTTGCCTGCCATGGCGGAACCTCGGGTCGGGCGGGGTACATACAGTGCTGTATGTTAAGCTTTGCCCGCTGGCGAGGCAACGCCGGGAAAACCCCTATCCCAGTCCTGGAGCACTTGCGATGACCACACCGAGAAAAAATCCCGAGGTTACCCGGGAGGCGCTGCTGGACGCCGCCGAGAGGCTGTTTCTCGACAAGGGGATTAGCAGGGCCTCCTTGGAAGAGATCGCGCGGGTGGCGGGGCTTACCCGGGGAGCGCTGTATTGGCATTTCGCCGACAAGGCGGAAATCCTCGACGCCCTGGTGGACAGGGTAGGCATGCAGCCGGCGCAGATTTTTGCTGAATACAGTGCCGCCGAGGGGCAAGATCCCCTGCCCACGATTCATCGGATTTGCGTGGCGGCGTTGCACAAGATCGCCGCGGACGAGCGCACCCGACGGCTGTTCGCCATCTGTTTGCTGTGCCTGGGACAGGTGGGCGAGCCGGACGACATCAGTCGCCACGATCTGGCCCTGCGGGCGGAATCCCGCAGAACCTTTATCCCCTGGTTTGAGCGCGCCGGGCGGCTCGGGCAGTTGCGGGAAGGGTTCAGCGCCGAGTCCTGTGCCTCTGTCCTCGAGGCCTATCTCACTGGCCTGCTGTTCGTGTGGTTGCGCAACCCCGAGCAGTTCGACATGGCCGCGGACGCGCCGCGGTTGGTGCAGGTGATTCTCGACGGTCTGGCCGCGCGGGGAGCACCCTCAATGAAGACAGACGCTCTCAATCCTTGACGGGAATGTCAAACCGCTCGCAGTAGTCCCTGTAGCGGGCGCGTATCTGCTCCCGGGTCAGACCGTAGTCCGTCAGGTCATAGGTGTGCCTGCCGTGCTTGCCCTGGGGATTGTTGGCCATGTAGTCGGCCATGGCTTTTTGCGCCTCGGCGGTGAAAGGCTCGTCGAAGTGCCGATAGATTTTCCCGATCTCGCCGATGGGGTCGCGCATCACCGCCGCGTACTGCAGATCATAGATGGCATCCCAGCCGTGTCTTTCCTTGTAGGCCAGGGTGCGCTGGATCATCACATCGAAGGTTTCCAGCAGACATTGGCCGATGGCCTCCAGGTCCACCTGGTCGGTGAACATGGGGCGCACCGCCTTGAGCAGGCTGCACGCGGAGGCCACTACATCCGCCGGGTCCCGGTGGGTCATCACCAATTGCGCATCGGGATAGACGCTGGTGAGTGCGTCCAGGTAGAGGGGGTGCCAGGGATTCTTGAGGGTCCAGCGCCCGGGAGCCTGGGCTTGCAGCAATTGCAGGAGGCGCTTGTGGTAGCGGAAGGAGGGCAAGTAGTCCGCCTCGTGCAAAAACCACTGGTGATAGCTGGGGATGTGGTACATGGAGTCGTACACCTGGGACACGAACGACGGTGTCATGGCGAACTGGCACTCGGTGGGGCTGTCGGCGTTTTCGTGGTGGATGGCGGAGATATGGGGGGCGTACTTGAGGGACAGCTCCGTTTCCGCCTGGGATTTCTCGTAGCGCGGTCCGGCATGGAGTTCCTCGGGCCTGGGGGGTGGCGTCGAGTCGAAGGCCTCCCAGCGCAGAAAGCAGCGCCGCGCCGGATCCACGCTCAGCAGATTGATGACCAGGGTGGTGCCGGTACGGGGCAGGCCGAACACAAACAGCGGTTTGTCGATGGGCCTGTCCAGCAGTTGCGGATGGCGGGCGAGGTAATCCTCCACCCGCAGGCGGTTGGCCAGGGTCGCGGTGAGATTGGCCTGCACGCTCTGTTCCCCCCGGGCGTTGAGAGCGGCCTCGTTGTTGAAGGCATCCACCAGACGGTGGAGGGGGTCGAGGAAGCTCGGGTCGCCGAAATCCGAGAGACCGGTCTGTGTTTTGGCGGCGGTTATGATGTCTTTTACTTGCATGGCAATATTCCAAATATGGAAAAATATTGTTTAATATTGGAAATAATCCCCATTGCCGAGGGGGATGTCAATGGCCGTCTTGTCACAGCGAGGATTCAGCCACCATGAGCACCCTCTCGAACTCCTCCTTTCGTGCGGTGGAAGTGATCAACTTTCTCGCCGCGCACCCCACCGAGTCCTTCACCCTGTCGGAGCTGGCGGGTCAGCTTGGTCTCAGCAACGGTTCCGCCCATCGGGTGCTGACCACGCTCACCGAAGCGCGCTTTCTCAGCCGCCATGCCAAGCACAAGACCTACACCCTGGGGGTGGCCCTGGTGGCCATTGGCCAGGCGGCCCTGGAGAAGCACCGCGGTATCGATGTGGCGCGCCGCGAGATGGCGCGTCTCACGGCGGAACTGCAAGCCCAGTGCATCGCCACGGCGGTGGTGGATGACGAGCTGCTGTTTCTCGCCAAGGAGGGCACGCCGCAAACCCATGAGGGGCTCAACAGGGTGGGGGAGCGCCGCCCTTTCGTCCCGCCCCTGGGGCTGGGGCACATCGCCTGGGGTGGCGGGGAGTCCCTGTCGGCTTACATGGCCCGGGCGGCCTCCAGCCTCGGCGAACCCATGAAGGACTACCTGCTGAAGGCTTTGGCGGTGATCCGTCAGCGGGGTTACGCCCTGGCGGCCAATGGCGGCGCGCTGCGGGAACTCAGTCAAATGTCCGTGTTTCCCATTCACGAGCCCCGGGAGCGGGCCTACTGGGAGCGCTTGGAGCGGGCCATCGGCCTGCTCACGGCGCCTGAAATCCAGTTGCTGGACACCGCCGATGCGGGCAGCGATGGCATCAGCTATATTTCGGTGCCGGTGTTTTCCCCCTCCGGGGAGGTGGCCCTCGAGCTGTCACTCACCGGCATTCCCCAGGATTTGGGCGTGCTGGACATCGAGCGCCATGCCCAGCGCTTGCGCACCGCCGCGGCGATCATTACCAGCGAGACCCACGGCCGCCCACCTGTCGGGGATTCGGTCGACTGAGGGAAAGAGTCTGGCCCTGATGGCACTGAATTAAGCCCGAAATGTGCATTCCTTCTCCCCTGTGGGGAGAAGGCCAGGAT
>JBJHDJ010000174.1:0-5839 GCA_050486485.1 Porticoccaceae bacterium | reverse complement strand
CACTTCGTCATTGCGCTTGATTTTCTTCATACCCATCTTCAACCTCCTCCGGGCCTAGAGAACTTCTGGAGCCAGAGAAATAATTTTCATGAACTTCTCACTGCGCAGCTCGCGGGTCACGGGCCCGAAAATACGGGTGCCAATGGGCGCCAGCTGGTTGTTGAGCAGTACCGCGGCATTGTCGTCGAACTTGATCAGGCTGCCATCCTGACGGCGCACACCCTTCTTGGTGCGCACCACCACGGCATTCATCACCTGGCCCTTCTTGACCTTGCCGCGGGGAATCGCTTCCTTCACGGACACCTTGATGATGTCACCGACACTGGCATAGCGACGGTGCGAGCCGCCCAGCACCTTGATGCACATGACGCGACGGGCGCCACTGTTGTCCGCCACATCCAAATAGCTTTGCGTTTGAATCATTGTTCCGCTCCGAAACCGTTATGCCTGGCGCGATTAGACCGCCGCCGCCTTTTCAATCACTTCAACCAGGGCCCAGGCCTTGGTCTTGGACAGGGGACGGGTTTCCTGAATCGCCACCAGATCACCGATGCCACACTGATTGGTCTCGTCGTGAGCCTTGATCTTGGTGGAGCGGCTGATGATCTTGCCGTACACAGGGTGCTTCACCCGGCGCTCGACCAGCACCGTGATCGTCTTGTCCATCTTGTCACTGACCACTCTGCCGGACAGAGTGCGAGCTGTTTTCTCACCCATCTCAACTACCTGCTTTTTCGTTCAACACGGTTTTGATTCGTGCAATGTTTGCGCGGGTCTCGCCGAGCCGATGGGACTGTCCCAACTGGCCGGTGGCATGCTGCATGCGCAGCTTGAACTGCGCTTCCAGTTCCACCTGCAGGGCAGACTTGAGCTCGTCCACGGTTTTTTCGCGAAGTTCTGAAGCTTTCATTACATCACCGAGCGTCTGACGAAGGTGGTGCCGAGTGGCAGCTTGGCCGCCGCCAGGGCAAAGGCCTCGCGGGCCAACTCCTCGGAAACACCTTCCATTTCATACAGGACCTTGCCGGGCTGAATCTGCGCCACCCAGTAGGACACATTGCCCTTACCCTTGCCCTGACGCACTTCGAGGGGCTTTTCGGTAATGGGCTTGTCGGGGAACACCCGAATCCAGATTTTTCCGCCCCGCTTGATATGGCGGGTCATGGCACGCCGCGCGGCCTCGATCTGGCGTGCCGTGAGACGACCACGACCGGTGGCCTTGAGGCCAAACTCGCCAAAGCTCACCTTGCTGCCGCGCTGTGCCAGACCGCGGTTGCGGCCCTTCATCTGCTTGCGGAATTTCGTACGTTTTGGTTGCAGCATCTCGAACGACCCTTATTCCAAAATCATTTCCGGGGCTTGCCCTGATCGGCTTCCTGACCGCCCAGAACCTCGCCCTTGAAAATCCAAACCTTGACACCGATGATGCCGTAGGTGGTGCTGGCCTCGGCGGTGGCGTAATCGATATCGGCACGCAGGGTGTGCAGGGGCACACGGCCCTCGCGATACCACTCGGTACGGGCAATCTCGGCACCGCCGAGACGCCCACTGACCTGAATCTTGATACCCTCGGCACCCTGACGCATGCTGTTCTGTACGGCACGCTTCATTGCGCGGCGGAACATCACACGACGTTCCAGTTGCTGGGCGACGTTCTGTGCCACCAGCAATGCGTCGAGATCGGGCTTGCGCACCTCCTCGATGTTGATGTGCACCGGCACACCCATCTCGGCGCTGACGGCGGCGCGCAGCTTGTCCACATCCTCGCCCTTCTTGCCGATGACGACACCGGGGCGCGCCGTGTGGATGGTGATCCGCGCGGATTCGGAGGGGCGCTCGATCTCGATCTTGCTCACCGAGGCGTGGGCGAGCTGCTTCTGGATGAAATCGCGCACCTTCAGGTCGGCGTTGAGCTTGTCCGCGTAGTCCTTGGGGTTGGCATACCAGACTGAGCGGTGCTTCTTGACGATCCCGAGTCGAATCCCGGTCGGGTTAACTTTCTGACCCATGCAGTGGTCTCCTAAATGCCTTATGCCTGGTCGGCAACTTTTACCGTTATGTGGCAGGTGCGCTTGAAAATGCGATCTGCCCTGCCCTTGGCGCGAGGCTTGATGCGTTTCAGCGTCATGCCTTCATCGACAAAAATGGTTGATACCTTCAGTTCGTCAACATCGGCGCCTTGGTTGTGCTCGGCGTTGGCGATGGCGGACTCCAGGACTTTCTTCACCAGGGTGGCGGCCTTCTTGGGGCTAAAGGCCAGAATGTCCAGGGCCTCTTCGACGCCCTTGCCGCGGATCTGGTCAGCAACCAGCCGGGCTTTCTGGGCCGATATCCGCGCACCGCGCAATTTAGCTGCTACTTCCACCGTATATTCCTCTACTCAAACCCGCGACTAGCGCTTGGCCTTCTTGTCAGCCGCATGACCGCGATAGGTGCGGGTCGCTGCGAATTCGCCCAGCTTGTGGCCGACCATTTCCTCGTTGACATGCACCGGCACATGCTGGCGACCGTTGTGCACGGCAATGGTCAGACCCACCATCTCCGGCAGGATCATCGAACGGCGGGACCAAGTCTTGATGGGCCGCTTGTCACCTTGTTCCGCAGCCGTCTCAACCTTCTTGAGCAGGTGCAGATCGATAAATGGACCTTTTTTCAGGGAGCGTGGCACTTTGGTTTCCTCTTCCTGCTAGTCGTTGCCGCCCGCCGTCACTTGTTGCGGTGACGAACGATCATGTTACTGGTGCGCTTGTTCTTGCGCGTCTTGTAGCCCTTGGTGGGGACGCCCCACGGGGTTACCGGATGACGACCGCCGGAAGTCCTGCCCTCGCCACCACCGTGTGGGTGATCCACCGGGTTCATGGCAACACCGCGCACGGTGGGTCGCACACCGCGCCAGCGCTTGGCGCCCGCCTTGCCCAGGGAGCGCAGGTTGTGCTCGCTGTTGGACACCTCGCCAATGGTGGCGCGGCAATCGCTGGGCACCTTGCGCATCTCGCCGGAGCGCAGACGCAGGGTGGCGTACTGGCCTTCGCGGGCCACCAACTGCACGGAGGCACCGGCGCTGCGCGCCAGCTGGGCGCCCTTGCCCGGCTTCATCTCCACGCAGTGGATCACGCTGCCCACCGGAATATTACGAATCGGCAGGCAGTTGCCCACCTTGATGGGCGCCGCCTGGCCCGATTGCACCAGGTCGCCAGCCTTGAGGCCCTTGGGAGCGACGATGTAGCGGCGCTCGCCATCCTTGTAGCACACCAGGGCGATGTAGGCGGTGCGGTTGGGATCGTATTCGATGCGCTCAACCTTGCCGGCGATACCATCCTTGTTGCGCTTGAAGTCGATAACCCGGTAATGCTGCTTGTGGCCACCACCGACATGGCGGGTGGTGATACGGCCGGCGTTGTTGCGGCCACCGGTACGGTTCTTTTTCTCCAGCAGAGGGGCATGGGGCGCACCCTTGTGAAGATCCGGGTTGACGACGCTGACCACGAAGCGGCGTCCTGGCGATGTCGGCTTTCTCTTGACTACTGGCATGTCACCAACCCCTTATTCAGCTGAGGCAAAGTCAATTTCTTGACCCTGCGCCAGGCGTACATAGGCTTTCTTCCAGTCGGACTGGCGGCCGATGCCATAGCGGGTGCGCTTGCTCTTACCCTTGACATTGACGACACGAACATCCTCGACCTGGACATTGAACAACTGCTGGACGGCGGCCTTGACTTCGCGCTTGTTGGCGTCGCGGGCTACCTTGAACACCACCTGGTTGCCCTTGTCGGCGGCAAGGCTCGCCTTTTCGGACACATGGGGCGCCACCAGCACCTTGAAGATGCGTTCCTTGTTCATGCCAGCATCTCCTCTACTTTCTTCAGGGCCGGCACCGTGACCAGCACCTTGTCAAAACCGATCAGGCTCACCGGGTCCACGCCCAGGGCGTCACGCACATCCACCTTGTGGAGGTTGCGGGAGGACAGATACAGGTTGCGATCCACCTCCTCGGTGACGATCAGCACATTGTCGAGCCCGTACTGCCCCAGCTTGGCCACCAGCGCCTTGGTCCTGGGTTCGTCGATGGCGAAATCCTCGACCACCACCAGGCGCTCCTGGCGGGCCAGCTCGGAGAAGATGGAGCGCATGGCGGCACGGTACATCTTCTTGTTGATCTTCTGGGAGTGATCCTGAGGGCGCGCGGCGAACGACACACCACCACTGCGCCACAGCGGGCTGCGGATGGTGCCGGCGCGGGCGCGACCACTGCCTTTCTGACGCCACGGCTTCTTGCCGCCACCGGACACTTCGGAGCGAGTCTTTTGCGCCCGCGTGCCCTGGCGACCGGCGGCCATGTAGGCAACCACTGCCTGGTGCACCAGATCCTGGTTGAAATCCTTGCCGAACGCCTCGTCGGAAACGCTGATGGTTCCCGCCGCGCCCTGGCCGTTGGAAATAGTAAGCTCCATAGGTTGATCCCCTTAAGCCTTGACTGCCGGGCGGACAATCACATCACCACCCGGGGCACCGGGAACGGCACCCTTGATCAACAGGAGGTTGCGCTCGGCATCCACCCGCACAACTTCGAGATTCTGCACGGTGACCCGCTCGGCGCCCATGTGACCGGCCATTTTCTTGCCCTTGAAGACGCGGCCCGGGGACTGGTTCTGACCGATGGAGCCGGGAGCGCGGTGAGACAGGGAGTTGCCGTGGGTGGCGTCCTGCATGCTGAAGTTCCAGCGCTTGATGACGCCCTGAAAACCCTTGCCCTTGGAGACACCGGTGACATCGACGATCTGGCCCGCCTGGAAGCGATCGACGCCGATGGCGCCACCCACTTCGAACTGCTCATCGGAGCCATCGAGACGGAATTCCCACAGGCCTCGGCCTGCCTCGACACCGGCTTTGGCGTAGTGACCCGCGAGGGACTTGGTGACACGGGAGGCGCGACGGGCACCGGTGGTGACCTGCACGGCGGCGTAGCCGTCCGCTTCATCGCTTTTGACCTGAGTGACGCGATTGGGGTCGACCTCAATCACGGTCACCGGAATGGAGACACCGTCTTCCGTGAAGACGCGTGTCATGCCGCACTTGCGGCCGACGATTCCAACACTCATTGTAAAACCTCATGGTGTACGGGGCTTTTACCCGCTATGGCCGCCCATTTCAGAGCGTTACACACCCCCAAGGGGGCTCAGGCTTGCTGTCGACGATCAACCCAGGCTGATCTGCACATCCACGCCAGCAGCCAGATCCAGCTTCATCAACGCGTCGACGGTTTTTTCCGTCGGCTCGACGATATCGAGAAGCCGCTTGTGGGTGCGAATCTCGTACTGGTCCCGCGCATCCTTGTTGACATGCGGCGAGATCAACACAGTAAATCTTTCCTTGCGAGTCGGCAGCGGAATGGGGCCGCGAATCTGGGCACCCGTGCGCTTGGCCGTTTCGACAATCTCTTGCGTCGAAGTGTCGATCAGACGGTGATCGAAGGACTTCAGACGGATTCTAATACGCTGATTCTGCATGGAATCACGAACTCCGTTAACATTGCTTTCAGCCCCTGCTGAAAACCCCTGCAAAAGGGAGGCGAGATTCTAGGGTCGACCCGCCAGGGTGTCAAGCAAAAAGTCTAAAAATCGTCAAGGGCGCCGAGAATAAAAGGGCCGCTCCGTGAGCGGCCCTTTCTCGGTCGCCGAGCTTCGCACGCCCGGCGCCAGACTCATTGTTTTCACTCAATAATTTTCGCCACCACGCCGGCGCCCACGGTGCGGCCGCCCTCGCGGATCGCAAAGCGCAGACCATCCTCCATGGCGATCGGCGCAATCAGGCTCACCGTCATCTGCACATTGTCTCCCGG
>JBJHDJ010000173.1:0-5854 GCA_050486485.1 Porticoccaceae bacterium | reverse complement strand
CCGGTGGGCAAGGGCAGCGGCCTCGGCCTCAGCATGGTCTTCGGTTTCGTCAAGCAATCCGGTGGCCACATCAAGCTCTATTCCGAACTCGGGGAAGGCACCACCGTCAAGCTCTACCTGCCCCGCGCCGCCGCCGACAGCCCGGCGCCCCCCGCCGAAGACCCTCCCAGATCAGCGGTGGACGGTCACGAGCATGTGCTGGTGGTGGAGGATGACGAACTGGTGCGTCAGCATGTGATGGCCCTGCTGGAGGGGTTGGGCTACCGGGTGACCAGCGCGGCCTCCGGAACCGAGGCCCTGGACATCCTGGCGCGGCAGGATGACATCGACCTGCTGTTCACCGATGTGATCATGCCCGGCGGCCTCAACGGTCGCCAACTGGCCCAGCGGGCCCTGGTCCTGCACCCCGGCCTGAAGGTGCTGTTCACCTCCGGTTACACGGAAAACGCCATCGTCCACCACGGCCGGCTCGACCGCGGCGTTCACCTGCTGGGCAAACCCTACCGGCGCCTGGAGCTGGCGGAGAAGGTGCGGCGCGTCCTCGACGAGTAGCCGTTTCGCCGATTTCGCCGACGGTAACTGGAGACGGTAACTGGCGACTTTTTCACCGTCACAGGGCATACTCCCGCGCTGTCCGCACCACGGGAGATGTCGCCTTGATCACCTACAGCACCGACCGCCTCAAACACTGGAGCATCCTGGGGGCCACCGCCCCCCTGCCCCGCACCCTGCGGGTGCGCTCCCGGCTGCATCTACTGGAATCCCTGCAACGGGGCGCCATGGCGCGGGCGGACGCCATCCTGATCCGCCACCCCAAGACCGGTGGCACCTGGCTGCGAGCCCTGCTCACCCGGCTCTATGCCCTCAAGTACGGCGTCTCAGACCGCCGCGTGTTCAAGGCCGACGAGCTGTACCGTCAGAACCGCCAGTTGCCGCGCTTTCTGGTGACCAACGGCTACATGAGCTGGGAGCGCATTACCGCCGACGCCTTTCGCGCCGACGATCCCTTCCTGAAGGACAAGCGCACCTTCTTCCTGGCCCGCCACCCGGGGGATGTGGCGGTGTCCTGGTATATCCAGTACACCAAGCGCACCAAGGCCTTCAAGCGGGAACTGCTGGAGTACGAGATGGGGGAGACCATCGACCGCGGTGGTATCGACCGCTGGAACTTCGTGCAACACCCGGTACTGGGCCTCAACGGCCTGATCGAATACCACAATTTCTGGGCCGAGACGCTGGAGGGGCGCGAAGACGCCCTGATCCTGCGTTACGAGGATCTGCGCCATGACACCGCCGCGACCCTGCGCCGCCTCACCGACTTTCTCGGGGAGAGCTTCAGCGACGAACAGATTGCCGACGCGGTGGAGTTCGGCTCCGTGGAGAACCTGCGGGAGAAGGAGCGCTCGGGGTATTTCCACAACACCTCACTGCGCCTGCGGGACGCCTCCGACCCCGAGACCCTCAAGGTGCGGCGCGCCCGGGTGGGCGGCTTTCGCGAGGATCTGACCGCGGAGCAGGCGGACTGGGTGGAACAGCAGGTGCGGGAACGCTGTCATCCTGCCTTGGGGTATTCGTGACTGATGTCTGACGTCTGACGTCTGACGTCTGACGTCTGACGCCAAGAGGATCGCAGCGGGATTCTGGCCCTGTAACAATGACCCCAGCCCGCCACTGACAACTGACAACTGATAACTGATAACTGATAACTGATAACTGACAGCCCCCCCTCAATACCCCTCCGGGCGGTGAAACAGTCGCCTTAGCCGGGCCATGGGTCCGTCGCCATTGACCACCACGATGAATACCTTGCGCATGCGGTCTTCCGGGCAGGCCAGGGGCCTCACCCCGTGCCAGGAGTCGCCGCGCCGCTGGAACAGGAAGGAGCGGTTGCCGAGGGCCTCGGCGGCCTGGATGCGATCGAAATCCGCGAAGTCCGGGGCGCTGTTGCGGGACAGGCGGCCACCATCGTCCAGCACCAGGGTTTCCCCACCCCAGGCGGGATCCCAGTCCTCGGCGGTGTTGAAGTAGAAGATATGGGAGCCCAGCTTGCGCCGTGCGTCGCAGTGGGGTGACACGGAGCAGCCCCGGGGGGCGTAGTGCCAGTGGTAGCTGAGGGTGAAGCGGCGGGTGGCGAACAGGCGGGCCAGGAAATCCTGGTACAGGGGGCCATTGAGTTCCGCCACCAACTGGTGCCAGGCGGGGTGCACCGGCAGGTCGGCCCCGTACTCCAGGGCATGGCGGTCATGGGGCTGCTGGCCGTGGGCCCGCTTGCGACCGAAGCTGGGCTTCATCAGCTCCATGACGGGCATATTGTGGCGCAGCAGGTCGAAGGCGCTGTCGGTGAGCACCCCCTCCGGATTGAGCCACGGGTAGGGCTCCGCGCTCCTGAACGACTCGGTGGCGATGGCCGCCAGCCGCTCGCCATCCAACAGTGGAGCCGCCGCGCCCTGGGTGGCGGGGCGGGACAGGGGGTCAGCCACTTGAGACATTCAATCGCTCCTCGTCGGCACTGATGGCCGTTTTCGCCTGTTGCAAACCCAACTGGGCAATCAGGTAATCGACGACCCCAGGCATTTCATCCTGGGGAACAGGGGGGGCGGCGGGCGCTTCTCCGAACGGGGCCGCCAGGCCGCGGGCCATCAGATCCCGGTGCAGCCGTTCCGGGCGCCGTGGCGGCAGCACCCAGCCCCGCTCCAGGGCGCGGGCGCACAGGTAGGCCAGGCCCTGCTGGGGCCGCTCGCTGCCGCGTCGGTTGTAACTGGGCTGGCGGGCGCGGCGCTCCACCCAGGCACAGAAGCGTCCCCAGGGGCCCGGGGCCCGGGTGGGGATCGGCCAGATCAGCAGGGGGTGGCCACTGGCCACCGCGTCCGCCAGCATGGATTCGCTCTCCCCGGTCACCACCAGGGACTCGGCGTGGGCCAGGGCCAGACCGTAGGGGTTGGCCTCGTCAGCGGCGCGCCAACGGTGGAGAAGGTCGTCCTCTGCGAGGCCGGCCGCGAGCCCCGCCAGGGCCTGTGGCCCGGTGCGCCGACTGGTGACCACCAGCAGTCGCGCCCCCTGGGCGGCGGCCCAGTCAGAGCAGCGCCGCGCCAGGGCTTGGGCGTCCCCATGACCCAGGCGGTGGGAGCGGGAGTCGCCCCCCACCAGCAGCGCCACCCGGCGCGGGGCATCGAGCCAGCTCCGCCAGGGGGCGGTATCCCCAACCGCAATTTCGCCGGCATTGAGGGGCAGCAGGGTCTCCCGTTGCGCCGGGTGCCAGGGCAGGCCAAAGTGGCCGCAGCGCACCACCGCGGCCCCCTGCTCCGGCACCGGCCCCGCCTTGCGGCCCATCAGCACCAGGCGCAGATCGCCAGCCTGTTCCCGGGCCAGTTCCCGAACCAGTTGCCGTGCCACCCTCGTGGGCAGCCAGCCGGAGGCCACCACCACGGCGATGCCCCCGGGGGCGGCGATGCCACTGCCGCGACCCAACAGTTGCCGCATCACCCAGCCCGCCTCATTGCCTGGCAGCGCCAGGGTGCGCAGCCCTCTGCCACTGCCCCGCGCCAGGGCCTGCCCCAGGGCCAGGGCCTGGCTATCGTGGCCCGGCTTGCGGTGTTTGAGCACCAGCACATCCCCCGCGGGCGCCTGTCCCCCTTGCCAGGTTTGGCGGCGATGTCCGCGACAGCGTTGCAGGCGCCAGTGAACCCCGGGGTGACCGCGCCCCGCCAGGTCCAGTTGCTGGCGCCAGAAGTGATCGTTGCGCCGCAGGCGCCCGTCGCCAGCGGATTCATCCACATGGATATCCAGTTCCCGGGCGGCGGCGAACAGCCGCTCCAGCACCCAGGGCAGATCCGCGTCCGGCACGAACTCCAGCAGGCCGCCAACCCGCAACCAGTCCACCTCCCCAGGTGGCGGCGTGGCGTCGTCCAGCAACGCCAGCAAGTGCGCGTCGCAACAGCCGTCGAGGATCCGCCGGGCACCGCGCCAGTGCTCCGAGGGCCGCGCCGCGGTCACCGGCAGAAAGCCGGCTCGGTCCGCCTCCGCTTCCAGGCCGGACCACAGTTCCCCCACCGCCTCGTTGCGAAAGTAGACGAACTGCTCCGGGAAGGGGCGCCACGGCTGGGTGTGCAGGGTGGTGAAATGCACCAGGTGGGCACTGTCCGGGTGGTATTCGCCGTCCCGGGCGTTCCAACCGGGATCCAGGGGACCCCACAGGGATGCATCGCGGGCGCGCGCCTCCAATTTCTTTCGCCCCAGGCGGCGCACCGAGGCTTCGTCCCACGCCTCGGCCAGGGCGGCGCAGTCCAGCAGCATCACCGAGGTGTCCCTATCGCTGATGGACAGGAAACCGGCGCCGTTCATGGGCTGGTCGAACAGCTCGGCGGGGTCCCGCAGGTAGACCTGGTCGGTGTCGTTGTAGATGGCCCGCCCTTCAAAACCGCAAAACAGGGGGATGGCGAATCGGTAGTTGGTGAACCCGGTGAGCCACAGGCGGCGGTCGAATCCCCGCAACTCCTTGAGCAGGTGGATCTCGTAGATGCGTCCGGGATCGCGGTGTTTCTCCACGGACCAGATGAACACCCGCTCGGCGCGGAACTGGGCCCGCTCCGTGCCCAGGAATATCCTCACCGGCGGCTTGTCGGAGGGGCGGTGGCCGGGCCGCACCCCCAGCACGATGCGCTCCGGCACGGCGTTGCGCAGCGGCGCCCTGCTGCCGTCCAGGGAAGGCAACAGGGCGCGCAGCAGGCGTTGGCTGAGTAGCGGCATGATCAGGATTCCCGGATCACGGGTTCATCGGTGGCCAAAGGATAGCGCCGCCAGCGGCGGTGGTGCCAGGTCCACAACTGGGGCCTCGCCAGAACCTGGCTTTCCATGACCCGGGTCAAGTGGCGCACGGCATCCTCGACAGGGGCCAGCGGATCGAGATCGACGGGCGGCTCCACCCGGAAGGTCCAGCGCGGCTCGTCCCCGAGGGTTATCACCGGCAACACCGAGGCTCCGGCCTGGCGGGCCAGTTGCACCGGGCCAGCGGGCATGTCCATATCCTTGCCGAGAAAGCGTACCGGCACCCCCCCGGGGAATTTCGTGCCCTGGTCCATGATGATGCACAGCACCCGCCCGCCGCGCAGCGCCCTGAGCATCTGCCGGTAGGCGCGCGCGCCGTCGTTGGCGGCGATGCCCTCGATGCCGTGCAGGGACAACAGGCGCTGAAAGAATCCCGGCGGAAACTTGTTGGACTCCCGGTACACCACGCTCAGGGGATAGCCGCGGCTGGCCAGCCAGGCCTCCATGATCATGGTGTTGCCCATGTGCTGGGTGAGCACGATCACCGGGCGCCCGGCGTCCAACTCGGCCCGCAGCCGCTGCTCCTGTTCGACATGGCAGTGGCGGTCGAGCTGGGCTGCCTCCAGGGGATGGTCCGCCAGGGCGAGGATCTCCAGGGCGGCGGCGGTGCCGGTGCGGTAGGCACGGCGGAGGATGTTGCTCACTTGCCGGTCGCCGGGCTCACGGTCCAGCACCGACGCCAGATCCTGGGCGCAACGGCGGCGTTCAGCGCCCCCCAGCAGATACTGCAAGTCCCCCACCCGGTGGCCCACCGACCCCACGGCGGCGAAGCCTCCAACACGACGCGTCACCCTTGCCAGTCCACTCAGGCCGTGGAATAGCGCGCGACGCCAACGCCGCTGCAGGGCGCGCCGCTCAAACCCCATGGCCACTTTCACGCTCCGGGGCGGCGAATACCCCGTCGCGGTCTTCCGCCCGCAAAACGCCACCGGCCAGGGTGTACACCTGATCCGCCAGGTGCGCCAGGGAGCCGCGGTGGGCCACCGCCAGAATGGTCAGCTTGCCCTTGAGATGGCGGATGGTGTCCAGT
>JBJHDJ010000172.1:0-5861 GCA_050486485.1 Porticoccaceae bacterium | reverse complement strand
GTCTGCTCGCGCCTGGCGGAAGAGTTGCTGGAGCGATTGGAAAGGCCGCTGCCGCTGGGACCCTCCCTGAGGGTGAACATAGGCGCCAGCATCGGCATCGCCTTCGGCGAAACCGGCCAGATCGACGCCGAAACCATCATGGCCCACGCCGACCAGGCCATGTACCGCGCCAAGGAACAGGGACGGCACCGTTATTGTGTTTATCGAGAAAAGTAGGGTTTGAATTGCATGCTTGATGTGGCTGATCCTGCATGAAACAGGCGGCTCGTCAAACCTCGATCCTGCCCAGCGCCAACAGCGGTTCGAGCTGCTCCACCGGCAGGGGCGGACTGTACAGATAACCCTGGGCCAGTTGGCAGCCAATGTCCCTCAGGGCATCCCGCTGGGCGAGGGTCTCCACTCCCTCCGCCAGGGTCGCCATGCCCAGGCTCTCGGCCATGCTCACCACGGCGCGCACGATGGATCTGTCGCTGTCATCCAGGGCGGCGACGAAGGACTGGTCGATCTTGAGGGTGTCCACCCGCAACTGCTTGATGTAGCTGAGGGATGAATAGCCGGTGCCGAAATCGTCGATGGCCAGGAACACCCCCAGTTCATCCAGGACCCCGAGCTGGCCGAGCATCCATTCCGGATCACTCATGGCCACCGACTCGGTGAGTTCCAGTTCGAGGCAGTGGGGGGGCAGGCCGCTGCCGGCCAGCAGCTCCGCCACCAGGCCGGGCAGGCCGGCATCCCTGAACTGCACCAATGACAGATTGACCGCCATGGTCAGGTTGCCGTGGCCGGCGTCACGCCAGCGGCCTGCCTGGACCACCGCCTGGCGCAGCACCCATTCGCCGATGGCGAGGATCTGGCCGCTGCTCTCGGCGATGGGGATGAACTCCATCGGGCTGATCATGCCCAGCTCCGGATGGCGCCAGCGCAACAGGGCCTCCACCCCGACAATGGCGCCGTCGGCGATGCTTACCTTGGGCTGATAGTGGAGCTCCAGTTGCCGTTCCGCCAGGGCGAAGCGCAGGGCAGTCTCCAGCCGCAGATTGCGGGCCGCGCGCGCCTGCATCTCCGACGAAAAGAACCGGTAGGTGTTGCGCCCTTGCTGCTTGGCCTGGTACATGGCGGCATCGGCGCCCTGCGCCAGTGCTTCGAAGTCGTGGCCGTCGGCCGGGTACATGGCGATGCCGATGGAGGCGGTCACCACCAGGGACTGTCCACGAATTTCGCAGGGCCTGCCGAGGCAGGCGAGAATATCCTCGGCAAGGTGGACCGCCTCTCCAGCGGTGCAAAATGGCGCCACCAGAATGAATTCATCGCCACCCTGGCGGGAAACGGTGACATCGCTGGCGACCAGGGCTTGCAGGCGGTCAGCGGTGACCTGCAACAGTGCATCGCCCACCTGGTGGCCCAGGGTTTCGTTGATGTGCTTGAACTGATCCAGGTCGAGGTAGATCAGCGCCAGCGTTGACCCTGAGCGGTCCATCAATGCCAGCGCCTGCTCGACGCTTTCGGCCAAGTACTTGCGGCTGGGCAGGCCGGTCAGGCTGTCAAAATTGGTCAGTTGCTCGATACGCCGTTCGCCCGCCTTGAGGCGGGTGATGTCCTGCTTGATGGCCATGTAATGGGTAGTGGCGCCCGCGTCGTCCCTGATGGGAAAAATCAGTACCGATTCGATATAGTCCTCGCCGTTCTTGCGCCTGTTGATGAATTCCCCGCTCCAGGACTGTCCATCCTGCAGGGTCTGCCACAGCTCCTCGTAAGTCTCCGGGGGCGTTTGCCCCGATTGCAGGAAGCGGGGATTCTGCCCCATGGCCTCCGCCAGGGTGTAGCCAGTGCTGGCGACAAACGCCGGATTGGCAAACTCGATTCGGCCCTCCAGATCGGTGATGACGATCACCGTGGGACTCTGCTCCACCGCCTGCATCAGTTTGCGCAAGGTGTCCTGGTCCTCAACGCGGTCGCTGATATCCCTCACCAGGACGACAAAGCGGGGCTCCGGGGACCCGTCCATGCGCGCCGCGGACAATTCGAACCAGCGATGGCCATCCGGCAGCTCCAGGGCATACGGCTGGCTGTGGGCGGAACCCTGTTCACTGGCCTTGGCCAGGGTGGACATGACCACCCCGGCGGCGGCCTCTGGCAGCAGCTCCCCGACTTCCCGGCCGATCATCCTTTCCGGCGACCTCACCAGGGATTTGCTGTTGCGGGCATGGCTGACCAGAATGCGGCCCTTGCCGTCCAGCTCGAAGACCAGATCCGGAATGGCGTTGAACACCGCCTGCAAATGCTGCTCCGAGCGTCGCAACTCGCGATAGGGGGCGATGATGGTCTCGACAAACACGGCGCGATACAGCATCCCGTAGGCCAGCACCTTGTAGATATGGCCCCAAAAGTTGAAGTGATCGGTGTGATGCACATAGAGGGTGAAAAATAATCCGCTGATGGCCATGAGACACAGGGCGCCCAGCAACATGGGGGCGCTGAATACACCGTCCGTGTCCAGGCGCCGGGCCAGCAACCCGGCGGTGATCACATGCACGATGATCACACCCCACTCGGCGCCAATTTTGAAACGAGTGAGTCCCTCTCCAGGCACGAATGTGGCTGGCATCCGATGGGGGAAGGCGAGAAACAGCCAGTGGCAGACAACCACGATGGCCACCGCCGCCAGCAGGGGTCCGAGCGGGCTGAGCGAGCGGCCGGATTCTGTGGGCGCCTCCTCCATCACCACCACCGCCAGCAGGGTCAGGGCCGCCAGATACCGGGCCACCAGCCAGAAGTTGATGGTTTTCTCCAAGGAATTGGGGGTGAAGTAGTCGGGCATCCCGGGATAGGACATGGCATGGGCAAAATCCAGCAAGCCGACCCCCAGAAAACCGCAGGCAACCACCAGTACGCGGCGATCGGGATTGAGGGAGTGGGAGTGCCAGCCGGCGGCAAAAACCAACGCCGAGATCACCACGGCGGAGATTTCCAGGGCGTTGTGCCAGACGAGAAAATAGGGAATGGGGGGCAGATCGGCGAAACGGGCCAACAGCCACAGGGCGAAAGCCAACAGCGCCATCAACAGCACGACGCGAAAGACCATGACGGCCTCCCGCCCGTGCGGCGCGGCGAGCAACTGACCTGGCGACATACTCAATCCTTAGGGAAATACATCCCGCGGGTGGCGCACCACCACCGTGCGATACCACATCCTGAAATTGCCTAACCCTTCACGGTCCTGGCACGCTCCTGGCACGCTCCAGGCAATGCACGCTTTCCGGGCAGATGTCGCCAAAGCCTGAAAGCACGCACACAAAGTAAGTCTATTTCTGGCGATCGCCAACAACCGTTTTCGACAGGCGGTCGATTTCAAGGAGTCAAAGGTCGACGCTGCCGGTAGCCATGCCCTCAACTGGCACCCTGGTGATGCCTTAGCCCCGAGTTTCGTTCGAGGTGAGGTTGGCGGGGTTGAGCAGTGTCTCCAGGCGGTCGCGGTCGATCCCGGTCATCTCCTCCGCCACATCGATCACCGGACGTCCCTGGGCGTAGGCGGCCTTGGCAATTTCGGCGGCCTTGAGATAGCCGATCACCGGGTTGAGGGCGGTGACCAGGATGGGGTTGCGGGCCAGCACCTGGTCGATATGGGTGGGATTGACGCGGAAGCCAGCGATGGCGCCATCCGCCAGCAGGCGGCTGCCATTGGCCAGCAGTTCGATGGCTTGCAGCAGATTGTGGGCGATCACCGGCAACATCACATTGAGCTGAAAATTGCCCGACTGGCCCGCCACGGCGATGGTGGCGTCGTTGCCGATCACCTGGGCGGCCACCATGGCCACCGCCTCGGGAATCACCGGGTTGACCTTGCCGGGCATGATGCTGCTACCGGGTTGCAGGGCCGTCAGCTCGATTTCGGCGAGGCCCGCCAGGGGGCCGCTGTTCATCCAACGCAGGTCGTTGGCGATTTTCATCAGGCTCACCGCCAGGGTGCGCAACTGGCCGGACAATTCCACGGCGCTGTCCTGGCTGCTCAGCGCTTCGAAAAAATTGCCCGCCGGCACAAAGGGCTCGCCACTGATATGCGCCAGGGCGGCGGCGAAGCGGGTGGCGAATTCCGGGTGGGCGTTGACGCCGGTGCCCACCGCCGTGCCGCCCTGGGCGAGCTGCAACAGGCGCGGCATGACCGCCTCGACGCGGGCCATCCCCGCCCGCACCTGGGCCGCCCAGCCGGACAGCTCCTGCCCCAGGGTGAGGGGCATGGCATCCATCAGATGGGTGCGACCGGTTTTGGTGACCGCTTGCAGCTCCCCCGCACGCTTGTCGATGGCCGCGGCCAAGTGCTCCAGGGCCGGGAGCAGTTGGGCGCGCAGCGCCAGGACAGCGGCGACATGGATGGCGGTGGGTATCACATCGTTGCTGCTCTGCCCCAGATTGACATGGTCGTTGGGACTCACCAGCACATCCATCTCGCGGCTGGCCAGGGTGGCCAGCACCTCGTTGACATTCATGTTGGTGCTGGTGCCGGAGCCGGTCTGGAACACATCCACGGGAAACTGGTCGGCGAACTCCCCGGCCCGCACCCGCCGCGCGGCGCGCTGGATGGCCCCGGCGCGCCCATCGTCCAGCAGGCCCAGTTCGGCATTGACGCCGGCGGCCACTTCCTTGATCAGCGCCACGGCGGCAATAAAGCTCGCCGGCATGGTCATGCCGCTGACCGGAAAATTCTCCACGGCGCGCTGGGTCTGGGCCTGGTAGAGGGCGTCGACGGGCACCTCCACCTCGCCCAGGCTGTCGGTTTCGATGCGGTATTCGTGGTTTTTCATGGGTTGCACCCCGTGATACAGACTCTGTATAAAGCACTGGCTCGATTCCCAGGATGGGTTGAGCGAAGCGATACCCATCACTTTCGCAATCGATGGGTATCGCTTCGCTCAACCCATCCTACCCGCCATCCCCACCATCGTGACGCCATCATGCCGCCAGAGACAACCCTAGGCTAGCCACGGACTTGGGTACTGTAAAGGCACGACTCGCCACTGGCCTTTTGCTCGCGCCGCGTCAGTCCGTACAATGCAGCACCCCACGGGACAATGACAAACCATGGCCACCATGCCCGGACGCCCCTTCGCCCGCCGCGTCGATCACCTCACCTCCTTCAAGGTGGTGGATTTTCTCGACGCCGCCATGGCCCGCCAGGCCGCCGGCGAGGACATCATCCGCATGGAGGTGGGCGAACCGGTATTCGACCTGCCGCCAGCGGTGGCGACCGCCGCCCGCCAGGCCCTGGAACACACCCATCTCGGCTACACCTCCAGTCTCGGCATACCCGCGTTGCGTTGCGCCATCGCCAACTTCTACCGGCACCGCCACGGCGTCGACCTCGACCCGGAGCGGGTGATCGTCACCACCGGCAGCAGCGCCGCCCTGGGCATGATCTGCGACCTACTGCTGAACCCCGGCGACAGCCTGCTGCTCACCGACCCCGGCTACCCCTGCAACGCCAACTTCGTGCATCGCTGCGACGCCACGCCGCTGCGCATCCCGGTGCGGGCGGAGAATCACTACCAGCCGCGCCCGGAGGATGTCCATCACCACTGGCGGGACAACACCGCTGGCCTGCTGGTGGCCTCCCCCGGCAATCCCACCGGCGACATGCTGAGCCGCCGCGCCCTGGCCGAGCTCCACGGCGCGGTGAGGGATAGCGGCGGCACCCTGATCGTCGACGAGATCTATCACGGCCTGAGCTACGGGGACGAGGAGGTGTCCATCCTGGAGCTTGCCGAGGACGCCTTTGTCATCAACAGTTTCTCCAAGTATTTCGCCATGCCGGGCTGGCGCCTGGGCTGGCTGGTGGCCCCCGAGACCGCCCTGCCCCCCCTCAGGAT
>JBJHDJ010000171.1:0-5870 GCA_050486485.1 Porticoccaceae bacterium | reverse complement strand
GGTTACACCAGCTCCAAGGAGATGCTGGTGGTGTGGGTGCAGAACGCCGCCGTCAAGCTCGGCCTGGAGCGCCGCATTCGCCTCAACGCCATCGGCCCCTGCCCCACCCGCACCG
The DNA here is from genome assembly GCA_050486485.1 of Porticoccaceae bacterium. Lineage (GTDB taxonomy): Bacteria > Pseudomonadota > Gammaproteobacteria > Pseudomonadales > Porticoccaceae > NAT127. The sequence continues at coordinate 5,755 of JBJHDJ010000171.1, read as the reverse complement.
CCTTCATGGATGTCCAGGAATCCGCCCTGCCGGATGGTTTTTTGGATGCCTGGCCCTATCCCTCCCTGGGACGCATGGCCACCGCCGAGGACCAGGCCTGGCCGCTGGTGCTGCTCAATAGCCCCCTCAACGCCACCATCACCGGCACCTTCCTGTACACCGACCAGGGTTTTGCCAGCGGCGTGTTCACCGGCGCCATCGACCCGGCCTTCATGTCGGGCAGCAAGCCGGCGGCCTGACAGGCTGCTCATCGAGGCAGTCGGACTGCGTAATCCTGGCGGCATCCTGGGGTTCGAGGATCTCGAATCCCGGGGTGCCCGCCCGCCATTGCGCGGCTGTCGAACAAGCGCCTTTCCCGCCTGAGACCCTTTACCCCGAACCTGTTTACCCAGAGCCTGTTTGCAGGCTGGAGTGATACAGTGCATATCGTTTAAGATCTTGCCCCTGACCACGACAGTCCCCCTCGAGCGGACTGGGTATCAGCCCCGATAACGATTCCAAGAGAGCGTCCATGAACAAACTGCTGATGATCTCCCTGCTCGCCACCCTGGCCCTGTCTGGATGCGGCGATGGCGGGCACACCCCTGATAGCGCCGCCGTGGATGACGCCACCACCGGCAAGGGCCTCGACGAACATGGCGATGCCGCCGGCCGGGTAGTCCCGGCGGCGAACCCCGCCGACACCGACTGGCCCAATTTCAGCGGCGAGGGCAGCCAGAAGCAGTACAGCGTGCTGGACCAGATCAACCTGGACACGATCGACTGTCTCGGCGTTGCCTGGTACTTCGATCTGGAGCCGGGCTTTACCGTGTCCTCGCCGGTGAAGGGCGGCGACAAGCTGTTCACCACCACCGGCCACAGTTTCATCCGCGCCTTCGACGCCGCCAGCGGCGAGCTGCTGTGGGAATACGACGCCAAGACCCGTGAAATTGCCCAGAACTCCCTGCATGTGAGCTGGGGCAACAAGGGCATCGCCTGGTGGAACAACCGGGTCTTCCTGGCCACCACCGATGGTCGCGTCATCGCCCTGGACGACAGCACCGGCGAGCCGCTGTGGGAGACCCGCCAATTCGAACTGTCGGAGATCCGCAACAGCAATGGCGCCCCCAGGGTGTTCGACGGCAAGGTGATCATCGGCCACGGCGGCGCCGACATCACCCCCCTGCGGGGCTATGTCACCGCCTACGACGCCATGACCGGCGAACAACTGTGGCGCTTCTACACGGTGCCCGGCGACCCGTCGCAACCGGCGGAGAACAAGGCCGAGGAGATCATGCGCGCCACCTGGAAGGGCGACTGGTACGGTCGGGGTGGTGGTGGCACCGCCTGGCACGGCTTCAGCCACGACGAGGAACTGGGACTGATCTACATCGGCGTCGGCAACGGCTTCCCCTACAACCACCTGATGCGCAGCCCCGGCGGCGGCGACAACCTGTTCCTCGCCTCGGTGGTGGCCGTGGAGGCGGACACCGGCGAGTATGTGTGGCACTACCAGGTGTGCCCCGCCGATCAGTGGGACTGCACCGCCGTGCAGGACATGACCATCGCCACCCTGGAGTTCGACGGCGAACCCCGCAAGGTGATGCTGCACGCGCCGAAAAACGGCTTCTTTTATGTGCTCGACGCCGCCACCGGCGAGTTCATCTCGGCGGAACAAATCGCCAAGGTGACCTGGGCGGAGAAGATCGACCCGGAAACCGGCCGCCCGGTGGAAAACCCCGGCATTCGCTTCGAGGATGGGGATGAGCTGTTCGAACTGTGGCCCGGCCCCCAGGGCGCCCACAGCTGGCTGCCCCAGGCCTTCAGCCCCGACACCGGCCTGATCTACATCCCCATCATGGAAATTGGCGCGCTGATCGGCCCCCCGGCGCCGGACACCCCGCCCATCAGCGCCGGCATGGGCGTGACCCTGTTGCCCGATATCGACCTGCCCGCGGGCCGCTGGAGCCATCTCACCGCCTGGGATCCGGTGGCCCAGCAACTGGCCTGGAAAGTGGATCTCCCCGGGGTATGGCCCGGCGGCGTGCTGGCCACCGGTGGCGGCCTGGTGTTCCAGGGGCGCATCGACGGCTACCTGGTGGGCTACGACGCCCGCAGCGGCGAGGAAGTGTGGCGCTACAAGACCGCCGCCCCGGTGGTGGCGCCACCCATCTCCTACAGCGTGGACGGTCGTCAGTACATTGCCGTGCTGACCGGCAGCGGCTCCCAGGGCGGTGGCATCCTGGCTACCGGCAACGCCCCCTACCGCACCGATTACCGGCTGCCCCGTCACCTGCTGGTGTTCGCCCTCGACGGCGATTCCGGCCCGCCCCCCTTCACCCTGCCGGAGCGGGTGGCCCTGGCGGATCCGGAGTTCGAGCCCGACATGGACCGGGTGATGGCCGGCGCCATGGGCTACGGCAGCAACGCCTGCCTGGTGTGCCACGGCATGAACGCCATCGGCGGCGGCGCCGCCCCCGACCTGCGCTACTCGCCGATGATCCTCACCGCGGAGGGCTTCCGGGCCGTGGTGGTGGATGGCGCCCTCCGGTCCCGGGGCATGCCCCCCTCACCGGACCTGTCCGACGACTTGCTGGAGGATATCCGCCACTACCTGCGCCTGAGGGCCATGCAAGCCCCCGCCGAGGAAGCCGCCCTGCGAGAGGGCGCCTCGGCGCCGGTGGCTCCGGGGGAACCGATTTCAACGGGGATGTAGCCACCGGGGTGCCCGAATCGAGCCGGTGGCGGCGGGATGCCATGGATGGCCCCGGTCAGTCAGGTGGGCATCCGTCAGGTGGGCAAAGGAGTGAACAGACGGGTGAGGGATACCGTGGGCGGCGGTGGCCTAACCGGGCATGCCACAGCCTCAGAGCCGCTCGATTTCTTCCATGGCCAGACGCATCGGTTTGCAACCCAGGGCCAAAACCAACGCCGCAATCGGACATACCACCCCAATCACCGTGGCCATGGCCAGCCCGATAGCCGCCTCGCTACCGTAAACAAAATCAGATACCCCTGGCACCAGAACCATCCCCAGCGATCCCCCCGCCAGACCCACCAAGGTAGTGAATACGGCAACACCCGTCCCACGGAATTGGTTGGGGGTGACCAAGTTGAGAGCCGTAATTGCACAGGCGTGCATGGTAGTTGTAAGAATCCCGAATAGCCCAATCAAAACCAGAAATACCCAGGGATTGCCGCTGGTGGTTGCAACCACACCAGTGGGCGCGGCGATCAACAGCGAAAAGGCAAACCAGCGAAGTTGTCCGTCGCGATGACCTTTTCGATACATGGCATCCACCAACCAGCCGCACGCCAACTTGCCAAAAATACCCCCCAGCAACAGAATCATGCCCAAATAAAATCCAACTTGCCCTTCGTTCCAACCGAAATGCCGAATCATATGGACCGGATACCAAGCCACACACCCTACCACCACCAGCGCACTGAGAGTAAAGCCCAGATAGTGGCAAGTAAAAAATTTGGCATGTGATGCCATGAAACGGAAATACTCCGCATAGATATCCCGCCAGGAACTCTTCCTGGTGGATTCCTCCTTCCTGCCTCGCCTGACAGGCTCGGGAAAGGTGAACACCAGAAAAGCAAAAGGGAGCGAGGACAGCCCCACGATGAAAAACACTGCCTGCCAGGTAGCAATCTGACCGATCCCTGGCAGGACGATATCCCCCAGGCTCGACACATAATAGATCACTGCCCCACCCACCATGAATGCCGTTCCGCCACCCACGGAGGCTCCAATCGAATACACGGCCATGGCGGATGTGAGCTTTTCCCGTGGGAAGAGATCGGAAATCATCGAGGTGGCAGAAGGGTTCAGCGAAGCCTCACCGGCGCCCAGCCCAGCCCGGGCAAACAGAAAGTGCCAGAAATTCTGCGCTGTGCCACAAGCAGCAGAGGCAAAAGACCAGATGGTAACCCCGATGTAGATCAACCGCCGCCTGTCCTTGCGATCCGCCAATGCGCCAAACACAAATCCAAAAATGGTGAAGGACACCATGAATGCAAGGCCTTGGAGAATGCCAAGCTGGGTATCAGTGATCCCCAGATCCGCTTTGATGGGATCCACCATCAGGGCAATGATGTATCGGTCCAGCACCGACATCCAGTAGAGAAAGGCCAGCGTAATCGTGGCATACCAGCCCACGGCAGGAGGGGGAAACGGAGCGGTGGGATTACCGGCATTGTCACGAGAAGTCTGGCTAGTCAAGGAATTCACCTGTTTGATTGGATTCTGTTTTACCTCGGCGACACATCGAGGTGGTATAGCATTTTGAGTTTTCATTCACTCGACATACATTTTCACGGGGTAACTAAGCAGCGCAGGGATGAATCGCCATGGCCCAGGAGCCAGCGCAAGCCCCGAAAGCAAATGGAAACTTTCATATTCCCGCCAGTATCTTCGGGGCGGGCAACAAAATAGCCAGGCATATCAATTTTGGCGCCGGGCCCATCATAGGCGGCACATGGTTCCCCCCACCGCGCTGGGGGATCAGCGCGATAGAGATGGCAGGGGCTTGAGGAGTCCGCTAAGGGCCAGGCTCTTTATCCGTGACGCTGGCATAAACCGCATCGATAAGAAAATCGCTAACTGAGTCGATCAGGTAGTCATCACTCTCGGCATCACCGGCGACAAGCCAGTCCTTGAACAGCAGGCTAGAGAGGATTGACGCAAAAATAAACTTGGACATGAATCGGGCGCTGATGCGTGGATTAACCGAATCCCGCTGTTTCAATAGTCGCGTACCGATATCGAAATACGAAGAAATACTGCTCAACTCCTGCGTGGCGATCTGCTCATTGGCCACGCTTGATCTTAGCCCTACCAGCGTGGTGATCAATTCGGGATGGTCAACCACGAAGTCCTGAAGACTGCGAATATAGAGAGTAATCCGCTCTTTTCTATCATCAAGAAAGGCAATTTTAGCCAAATACTCCGCGGCAAAATCAGCCAGCGCCCTGTCCAAGGGCTTGAACACCGCCTGCCGCAGTAATTCCTGCTTCGAACCGAAATGGCGATACAACTGCCCCTCGGTAACATCCGCCCTCACGGCAATGGCAGCCGTGGTGGCGGCAAAACCCACCAGGTTGAACTCCACCCTGGTCGCCTCCAGCAGGTTCGCCTTAATTTCTTCCGCGGGTCGCCGCTTTCGCCTTGATGGCTCCTTACCCGCGGGAATACGCTTGGTACTCACGCCAGGCTCCTGACAGTCTCAATGGTTGACGGCACCAGTGCGGACGGTTCGCTGATGAATACGACAGTCATTTCTCAAGCATCGCCAGGGCTTCCACGGCCAGTCCAACATCCAACTCGTCCTGTACACGGCGCCGTAAATACCTGACCAGCAAACGACGAGTATGGCGCAACATCTGGGGCGGCATGGCGGCGAGCCGCGACGCATGTTCACGGGCACGGGGTAAAAGTTGATCAGCTGGCAACACTTCAGCAACGATGCCCAACTCTCTCGCTTCCGTTGCGTTGATTTTCTGTCCCGTCAACAGAAAATAACGGCCGCGGTTGGGTCCCAGCAACAGTGGCCACACGGTATGCACCCCATCCCCGGGAACGGCTCCACCTGGCACATGGGCCAGGTCGGCAAACTCAGCATGCTCCGCGGCCAGCACGATGTCGCTGAGCACCGCCAATTCAGCATGCACATAGGCAGGACCGTTTACCGCGGCTATCACGGGCACGGGTATGGCCAGCAGGGCCTCCAGCAAGGCGATACCCTCGCGGTAGATACGCGGCCACATAGTC
>JBJHDJ010000170.1:0-5894 GCA_050486485.1 Porticoccaceae bacterium | reverse complement strand
ACACAACTCCTTGCGGGCGTCGTAGAGGCGGCGGCCGAGGCGCAGATCCCGGTAGTCCGGGTGCACGAACACATCCACGCCGTACAGCACATCGCCGTTGGGGTCGTGGGTGGTGAGGTAGGCGTCGCCGGTGATCTCCTCGTAGGTGTGCTGGTCGCCGAACTTGACATAGTCGACGATCACCGCAAAGGCGGCGGCCACCACCTTGCCGTTGTCCTCGATGCAGATCTGCCCCTCGGGAAAGGTGGAAAGCTGGGTGAGAAAGGTCCTGCGGCTCCAGGCGCCCCCCAGGTTGGGGTAGACGGCGTCCATCACTTCCTTGATATCGTCGAAATCCTCGGGCAGCAGGTGGCGCAGCTTGAGGTGACGATCGCTGGCGCCGTCGTCGCTGCTGGTACTACTGTCGATGGTGGTATCCATGGTACTCCCGGAAAGCTCTGATGCCGTTCATGATAGCCTCGGGATCTCGGGTTGGCGACCTCCAAGAACCTCCAAGCCCCGTTACTTCCATAACACCTCAGGGGGCCGGCTCCAGCCTCAGCGGGTCGCCGATGGCGATGGCGCCGCCTCGAATCACCTGGCAGCACACCCCGCCCCGCCAATGGGGCGCCAGGGCGTCCTTGAGACCCGGTGCTGCTTCATCCATGCGATGGCAGGGGTCTGTTTCACCCGTGATGCGCAACAGCAGCTCGCCGACGCGCAATAGGCTGCCCACCCGGTGAGGCCCCAGGTCGATTCCTCGCACCAGGAGGTTGGCGCGGCGTATCGTCCAAGGCAGGTTTTGCCCAAGTTGGGCGCAGGCCTGTTGCCAGGCTTCCTCCGTCAGCACCGTGACCTGCCGCTTGCCGGGCCGCCCCCGGGCGTCCCCTGTCAGGCCACGCTCCGGGGTGACCAGGCAAGTGTCGAGGGTTTCCATGGGCGCCCTGGCCTTGGGTCTGATGGCGATACCGGTCAGTTCACTCATGGCGATCTCCACGCGCTGGGGGTCGGCTGACAGGCTGCCAAGTTTGCGGCAGGGTTCAGGCGCCCACAAGTATCAGGGATAGGGACATCTGTCGAGGGCGCGAACGAGGGGAAAGAAATTCTTTGCCTGTCACGGGGTTTTCGCTTTAATAGGCGTCAATTGATTCAACTCACCGTCAGTGCACTTCACCATCAGTGCACTGCCGCTGTGCCGCCAACCTCCGCAGGAAGGGACCAACAACAAGATGGCCATGCCCCCAATCCGCGCCAATAGCGCCTTCTCCGTCGAGCAGCTGGAAAGCTACCTCCGGGACACGGTGATTCCCCTGCGCCTGGCCTGCAATGGTGGCAACGGATTTCCCCTGGTGGCTTCCCACTGGTTCGAATACCGGGACGGCGTCCTGCTGCTGGCGATTCACCAGGGCTCGCGGGTGGCCTCCCTGCTGGGTCAGAACTCCCTGTGCGGCTTCGAGATTGCCGCCGACACCATGCCCTACCGCGGGGTGCGGGGGCAGGGTTCCGCCGTGCTCACCCGCCAGGGCGCCGCCGAGCAACTGGAGCGGCTGATCCGCCGCTACCTAGGGGATACGGACAGCCGCCTGGCGCGCTGGCTGTTGGGGCGCGCCCACGAGGAATACCTGGTACGGATCACCCCCAGTTGGCTGACCAGTTGGGATTTCAGCGAACGGATGGGCCCATAGGCCATCCCAGGAGCCCGCAACAGGCGTTCAGCACAGGAGCCGCCACCCATGACCAGCTATGTCACCCTCGGAATACTGATCCTGCTCGCCGGCTACGCCGTGTTGATCTACAACAACCTGGTGGCCCTCAAGCACCGGGTCGCCAAGGCCTGGGCCAATATCGACGTGCTGCTCAAGCAGCGCCACGACGAGTTGCCCAAGCTGGTGGAGACCTGCCAGCAGTACATGGCCTACGAACAGGACACCCTGGCCAGGGTGATCGAGGCCCGCGGCCGGGTGTCCAGCGCCCGGGAGGCCCAGGATATCGACGCCCTGGGGCGCGCCGAAACCAGCCTGCGGGCCGGACTCGGGCAGCTCTTCGCCCTGGCGGAGAACTACCCGGATCTGAAGGCCAGCGAGACCTTCCAGCACCTCACGGCGCGCATCACTGCCCTGGAAAACGGCATCGCCGACCGCCGCGAGCTGTACAACGCGGCGGTGAACCTCAACAACATCCGCATCGAGCAGTTCCCCGATCTGGTGGTGGCCCGCGCCTTCAAGTTCCAGCCCTTCACCCTGCTGGAATTCGCCGAGGAGGAGCTGCGGGATCACAGCATCAAGGCGCTGTTCGGCAACTGAGCCCGTGGAGATCTACTTCTGCGCCCCCTGCATCGCCGCCATGCCGGCGGGCCAGTTCTGGGTGGTGCTGGCCATCGTCGCGGGGGTGGCGCTGGTGTGTCTGCGGGGCGCCATGACCTACCTGTTCCGGGCGAGGCTGATCGAGGATATGCCCACGTCCCGCATTCGCTCCGCCAGCCAGGGTTTCGTGGAGCTGGTGGGTATCGCCACCGGACGGGGCGAGACCCTGCCCAGTGCCCTGACCGCCTCGCCCTGTCTGTGGTGGCGCTTCACCATCGAGCGCCACGAAAAGGTCGGCAAGTCGAACCGCTGGCGGGTGGTGGAGCGGGGCCACAGCGACAGGCCGTTCTATCTGAATGATGGCACTGGCCATTGTCGTATCGAACCCAAGGGCGCCGAGATCTCCTGCCTGCACCGCCGGGTGTGGCACGGCAGTCAGCGCCGCCCCGGCACGCCCCCCGGCGACGGCGGCGGGGTGGCGGCCACCCTGGGCCGTCTCGTCACCCTGGGCAGGCGCTACCGCTATACCGAGTACCTGATCCGCGAGGGAGACCCCCTCTACGCCCTCGGGCATTTCGAGACCGACGCCACCGGCGCCCGGTTGCTCACCATCGACCAAGCCGCGGGCCAACTGATCCGCCACTGGAAGCAGGATTTCGACCAGTTGCTGGTGCGCTTCGACAGGGATGGCAACGGCATTCTCGACCAGAAGGAGTGGCAGGCGGTCACCGAGGCGGCGCGCCGCGAGGCCCTGCGGGAACAGGTGCAAGCCACCAATGACGATCCCGCCCACCGCCTGCGGGCGCCGGAGGATCGGCGCCTGCCCTACCTGATCGGCAGCCATGCCCAGGAGCAGTTGACCCGCAGGTTCCGCTGGCGGGCGGCGGGCATGGCGGCGGTATTCCTGGCCTCCGGGGTGTGGTCCGCGTGGCTGGTGGCCAGTCGGCTGGCGGTTTGAACCCATTGGCCAGGGCGCCCGTAGGGTCAATGGCACTGATTTAAGCCATTTCGGACTTCGTCGCCCGGTCGGCATCCCGGGGGAGAGTTTTCGAGACACGCCGTAAACCCGTCCCTGGGGGCTCGACGGCGCCATCCCTGGCGCCGACGGTCTCGAAAACTCTCCCCCGGGACACCGCCCTACTACCGTAGAGGGGCTTAAGTCAGTGCCATTCTCCGTAGGGTGAGTTGAGCGAAGCGATACCCACAATCCTTGCCGCCTCAAGGTGGGATCTGGTGGGTTACGCCTGCGGCTAACACACCCTACGGGAGCAAGACGTGCCCAGGGGGGCGGAGAATCACCTCCCGCCAAGGCCAGACATTCCCTGGCGCGGCTGGCTAAGGAATATACAGTTTGTGCTATACTTCGCGACTTTTCGGCGCCCCGCGCCCCCAGAATTGGTTCCTTCATGACTGAACAAGCAACCGTCGAAACCCCCTCCGATTCTCCCAAGGCCGGGCGCGGCAACCGCAGGCGCCGTGGTGGCCGCGGCAAGAAGCCCGCTGCCCAGCGCGAGTCCTGGAGCCTCGACCAGTTCCCTGTCCCCGAGGAAGAAGGCAAGCTCCGTTTCCACGACCTGGACCTGAACCTGGATGTGATGCACGCCATCGCCGACCTGGGGTTCCATTACTGCTCCCCCATCCAGGCCCGGGCGCTGCCCTTTACCCTGCGCGGCCACGATGTGGTGGGCAAGGCGCAGACCGGCACCGGCAAGACGGCTGCCTTCCTCGTCACCATCATCGAGGATCTGCTCAAGCACCCCATCGAGGACGAGCGCTTCGCCGGCGAAGCCCGCGCCCTGGTGATCGCCCCCACCCGTGAGTTGGTGATGCAGATCGCCGACGACGCCAAGGCTCTGTGCAAGTACACCGATCTCAATGTCCACACCCTGGTGGGTGGCATGGACTACGACAAACAGAAGCGCCATCTGGCGGAGAGCTTCTGCGACATCCTGGTGGCCACCCCTGGCCGCCTGATCGACTTTACCGGCAGCCGCGATGTGTTTCTCGACCAGGTTGAAATCCTGGTGCTGGACGAGGCGGACCGCATGCTGGACATGGGTTTCATCCCCCAGGTGCGTCGCATCGTGCGCCAGACCCCGTTCAAGGATCACCGCCAGACCCTGCTGTTCTCCGCCACCTTTACCCCCGAGGTGCTGCAACTGGCGGAGCAGTGGACCATCGACCCCATCAAGGTGGAGATCGAGCCCCTCAATGTGGCCACCGACACGGTGAACCAGAAGGTCTACCTCACCACCCAGCGGGAGAAGTTCAACCTGCTGAACAATATTGTCTCCTCCGACGAGGTGGACAGCGTCATCGTGTTCGCCAACCGCCGCGACCAGTGCCGCCGCCTGGAGGAAAAGCTGCGCCGCAAGGGTTTCAGCGTCGGCCTGCTGTCCGGCGAGGTGGCCCAGAACAAGCGGGTGAAAACCCTCGGTGACTTCAAGTCCGGCGCCATCAAGGTGCTGGTGGCCACCGATGTGGCGGGCCGCGGCATCCATATCGACGGCATCAGCCATGTGGTGAACTACACCCTGCCGGAAGAGCCCGAGGACTATGTGCACCGCATCGGCCGCACCGGCCGCGCCGGCAAGACCGGCACCTCCATCAGCTTCGCCTGCGAGGACGACGCCATGCTGCTGGAACCCATCGAGAAGCTCATCGGCCGCAAGCTGGTGTGCGAGCAGCCGGATGAGGAGTTGTTGCGGGAGCGGTGATTGTCAGGTCTGACGCTGGACGTCTGACGTCTGACGTCTGACGCAAAAGCCCGCTGCCACATACCGAGCCTTGTCATGGCGAGAGTGCCTTCAGGCTGGGCCAGTGGACAAACTGGCTTTAGTGTCTGACGCTGGACGTCTGACGTCTGACGCAAAAGCCCGCTGCCAGATACCGAGCCTTGTCATGGCGAGAGTGCCTTCAGGCTGGGCCAGTGGACCAACTGGCTTGAGTGACTGACGCTGGACATCTGATGTCTGACGCAAAAGCCCGCTGCCAGATACCGAGCCTTGTCATGGCGAGAGTGCCTTCAGGCTGGGCCAGTGGACAAACTGGCCGGTAAACCCCGATCATCTTAGCGTCAGACGTCAGACATCAACCCCTCGACAGCCACGACCCGACACACCCCACCCTCCACCACCCAGCGCACATTGAACTCGTACAACGCCATGCCGTAGCGGCCACCGCGACCCTGGTAGGCCGGCTGGGGTTGCTGGGCGATGACCTGGCGGATAAGATCTTCCAGTTGCGGGTAGTCGTGGCGCAAGGCCGCCAACCGCTCGCGGCAGGGCGCGGTGAATTCCACCTCAACGGTCGCATCCGGCGGATTGTCGGCAAAGCCGCCCCGCGCATCGGCGATGGCGTCCACCCAGGGCACATAGGGCTTGATATCCAGCACCGGAGTGCCATCCACCAGGTCGATGGCGCCCAGCCTCAGCAGCCATTGGCCGCCACGGTTTTCGATCCCTTCCAGCGTCACCACCGACAGGCCGATGGGGTTGGGGCGGAACGGGCTGCGGGTGGCGAACACCCCGAGCCGGCGATTTCCCCCGAGACGCGGTGGCCGCACCGTGGGTCTCCAGCCCTGACCCGCCACCCGGTGGAACACGAAGGTGA
>JBJHDJ010000169.1:0-5906 GCA_050486485.1 Porticoccaceae bacterium | reverse complement strand
TTGACCCACCGCTTCCGCAGCGCGGTTCCCCGGGTGTTCATCCCCACCAGCAGTGACAAGAAATTCCTCGATTTCCTCGCCTCCCGCGATCCCATGCAGACCCGCCATATCCCGGTGCCCTGGGTCGGCGCCATGAAGGAGTGGGTAGCCCAGTGCCGCAAGGGCCCGGCCTGCGACTATCCAGTCACCATCCTGCAGGGGGACAAGGACACCACCCTGGCGTGGCGCTTCAACCTGAAGGTGCTGCGCCGCCGCTTTCCCAATGCCCGAGTGGAAGTGTTGCCCGGGGTACGCCACCACATGGCCAACGAAAGCGAACCCCTGCGCCGCAGGATTTTCGCCGCCATGGGGTTTGAATGATATTGGGGGAGTGGCGCTGAATTAAGCGTTTCATGTTGGGAAGTGTGAGAGCGGCCTGGCTACAGCCCGCGGACAACATCCCCCAGCTTCCGCGCCTGCCAGACACTGAGCATCTTGGTCATCATATGGAGCTGAATGCGGGCATTCTCGTGTCGCTGAAAGCACTCATCGCGATAGCTTTCAACGGCGTCGAGATTGTCGATCTCCCGTGCAATGGCCACCGGGGCGCCCATGGCGTACGCCACGCCGGAAAACACCAGGATCAACAGGGTGTGGAGCCTTAGTTCGTCGAGGCTGAGGCGCGGTCCGCCCTGGGCGGCGAACTCGTCGATGAACACCATCAGCAGTTCGTCCAGGTGATCATGCCAGATAAACGGCTCGGCGCCGCTGATCGCACCACTCACGGACTGGGCCACGCTGAGTTGCCCGGCGTTCGCCCAGTCCATGAAACCGCACTGCAAAACGCCTTCCGCATCGCGCCAGAACCAGCAGTTATCGATATTGGCGTTCCAGTGGGAAAAGGCGATGAATTCAGGGTTGCCGTACAGGCGATCCCTGATCCGGTGGCGCGCGGCAAGCACATCGGCAATGTCCTGAATAAATTGCTCGCGCAGTTCCGGTGCTTTCACACTGCCGGGAAACAGTTTCGGGTAGCGGCTGATGAAATCAAACATGCGGTTTGCCCACTGAATCAGCTTTTCATGGGGCGTCTCGATGGCGAATACCGCCGATGCCTGCTTGGGGTTATAGGGGAATCGAGCGTCGAAATCGGGTGACAACCTGCCGCCGCGATGCGCCCCCGAGAGCCTTGCCAGGCCCCTCAGAATGGCCTTGTAGTGCTCCAACGGGTCCGGAACCCTGTAATCCATGCACTTGGGATACAGTGGCTCTATCCCATTGTTGCCATAGCGGATGCGCTCGGTGATGATGAGACCGGTGGCGGATTCCGACTCGATGTCGGCAAACAGGCAGGCCGGAACCCTGACGGGGAAGCCGGGGGATCTGGACAGCACGGCGAAATGCACCTCCGAGATCATCATGAATCGCATCCTGTCCCATAGCTCATTGTCAAAATTGCGCGAAAATTTGACGAAAAGCCGCTCCGGCAGGGCTGCCGCAGGGGAGTCATATTCCACGGTCAGCAATAATTTCTTGCCGGTGCCGCCGCCAAAGAATTCTTGGGCGTCGACGATACGGTTCACCCGGTTGTCAGCGGCCAGCGCGCCGGAGGCGTGAAAGGCCCTGTTCAGGAAGTCCACGCCGGATGACAGCAGCGACTGCCCATCGGCCGGTATTTCAACAGCGAAGATATCGCCAGTAACCCAGTGTTTTTTGATGGGGGGTGGTTGTTCATGTCTGCCGAAAATCACTGCGCTTGCTCTCGTGGGTAGGGGGTTATGGTGGCGATTGCTCGCCGTGTCGATCAGCCATGCATGTTACTCTGCCCCGTACATCGGGCAAAGGACTGGGTCCGACAACCAGGGCGGGGGAAAACGGATTGGAGAATGCGGGCTAGAGCCAATGGCACTGATTTAAGCCATTTCGGACTTCGTCGCCCGGTCGGCATCCCGGGGGAGAGTTTTCGAGACACGCCGTAAACCCGTCCCTGGGGGCTCGACGGCGCCATCCCTGGCGCCGACGGTCTCGAAAACTCTCCCCCGGGACACCGCCCTACTACCGTAGAGGGGCTTAAGTCAGTGCCATTCGGGCTAGAGCGGGCTTGTGAAATGAGGCTGGAGCCTGGCATGGCATCGTGCCAGAGGGCTTGAGGCGCAGGAACAGATGGCGGAATCGGTGGTCTTAGGGGTACGCATTGTCAGTCATGCCAGGGGGTAAGGTTTGTATGCGATATATATCCGCCATCGTCGGGTTGTCCTTGTTGCTGGTCGCGGGTTGCGCCTCGGTGCCGGCCACCCTGGACTTGCCCCTCGCCGACCCCCAACCCTCCCTCGGCCAGGCCCAGAACAATCCCGACCAGGTCAGGGGCTCGGTGGTGCGCTGGGGTGGCACCATCATCGGCGTTGACAACACCCGCGACGGCACTGTCGTCGAAGTGGTCGCCCGCCCCCTGGACAGCAGTAGCCGCCCGGATGAGTCCGCCATCAGTCCCGGCCGCTTTCTGGTGGAGACTCCCCACTTCCTCGACCCGGAGGTCTACCAGCCGGGGCGTTCCTTCACCGCCGTCGGCCCACTGGATGGCATCCGCGTCAGACAGGTTGGCGAGTATGACTACCGCTATCCGGTGTTGCGCGCCGAGCGCTATCACCTGTGGCCCCCCCGGGTGGAGCGCCAGGCGCGGACCTACGACCCGTTCTGGGACCCCTACTGGCGCCACCCCCATTACAGGCGCTACCACCCCTACTATCACCCCTATTACTTCTGGTAGCGGGCGGCACGGGGAGTGCCGCGCGGTCTGGCCACAAGGAGATATCCATGGCTTTTCGTGTGCTGTCTATCATCCTGGCTGGCGCGTTGCTGGCCGGCTGCGCCACCGGGCCCGGCTTCGCGGTGGACGGTGTGGACACCCATCTCACCCCCTCTGCCGCGTCCCGCCTGGACGCCGACACCCGCGACAGTCGGGTGCTGTGGGGAGGTCGCATTCTCCAGGTGGAACCTGGCGCCGGTCATACCACCCTGGAAGTGGTGTCGTTCCCGCTGCGGAACAACCAGCGGCCCGATGCCAACCGCGGTTCCGAGGGGCGCTTTCTGGTGCATTTTCCCGGGTACCTGGAGCCGGAGGACTACCAGGCGGAACGCTTGATCACCGTGGTTGGAACCATCGTGGAGATTCGCACCGGCAAGGTGGGAGAGGCGGACTACCGCTACCCCGTGGTGCGGGTGGACGACCTGCACCTGTGGCCAGAGCAACGGGATCGCCTGGCCGAGCCCCAGGTTCGGTTTGGGGTGGGGATTGGAATTACCAGATAGGTTGGGAGAGGGGTTTAGGGTCAATCCACATTTTCAACTGTCCCATTTTTTTCCTTTTCCCGTTCTAGATGGGCGGATCACAGCTCACGGTGTACGCCGAAGCATTTGGATTGCCACCCATCACCTGCGCAAGGCATGTCTTCTCTAGGCCCGAAGCATTCGAGTTGGAAGTCTCACTGCACTCCGCGCTCGTATCACCGCATGTTTTTATTGGTGGAAATATGCTGAAAATAAATCTGTCCCCGTTTTTCCGGTGGAAATATGCTGAAAATAAATCTGTCCCCGTTTTTCGAAAATAAATCTGTCCCCGTTTTTCCGTTTTTCCCTCACCAGGTGCCCGTGCGCACGGCCCTCTCCTGTGTGGCGTCCTGGAGCTCATGGGAGGGGGTGACATGATCTCCAATCCTCCGTATGCCGAACCAGGTTGTTGTCGCCAGGGTAACACGCCCTTCCTGCAGATTGAAAAGGTCTTGACAGTCACTCATAGTCATCTTCGCGCTGATGCCTGATAGCAATAACAGTTTCCGTTTGATTATCCTCAATTTCGAACAAAGCGACATAGCCGGCATCACCAAATGGAATGATCAGCTCTCGAAGAAAGGGGCTTGCATCCTCTGCCTTTCGACAGGAAAAAGGAAACTCTTCCAAGAAGGTCCATCCGCGATCAATGACCTTCAGGGCCTTTTCCGCTGCTTGAAGGTCATGCTCCACCAGGAAGGCATACAACCGTTCAATATCCGCTTTGGCTTCAAGCGTGAAGCGAATCCGATAGCTCATCCTTTTTTCTTCGAACCTTTAAAGATGGCATGCAATGAGCCCATGACCTCATCCTTTGATGCGTACTGTTTCGTGGATCTGGCCATGTCGCGCGAGGCCAGACCGCGAGCAATGAATTCCTTTTGCATCTTCCGACGCTCGATCTGTCGCCGCAGGGACTCTTCGATGAAGCTACTTAGAGATTCTCCGTCTCGCAGTACACTTTCTGCATCTTGGCGCAGGTCGGGTGTAACCCGAAGTGGAGGAATAGTTGCTGATTTCATGCGAGACTCACAATGTATTGCATATGTGATGCATGCTGCGCGGGATTTGGACCCTAAGCAACTTGTCGTCCTGTGGACCGTAAAGGGAGGCCTTTTGGACTTTTCGACTTTTCAGAAGGTATACCTTGGTATCCCCATATGCAAAACCCCTCCATCCCGTAACTAATTGTATATCGATCACTTTCTGCCTCTGCGGCTTACGCCCAAGGATATTGGAGGGCACGCTGCCTGCATCCTGTCCCGAATTAATAGAGGTGCCCTTATGACATTGCCAAAGTGGTTTATCGAACAAGGGGAGTGCTTCCTTCACGGGCGGATCCTCCGCGACGGGGGCAGGTGCCGGGTCTAAACATCCTGTCTGCTGATCTGTCAGATGAGGGTTTGGCGTTACAGCCAATGCAGAGAACACCCCAACAATCTGGTATGAAAACCATTGTGCATCGACCAGGTGCATCAGTGAGGTGGCTAAGAGCACCCATGGCCTCTCTCGGTACAAGTCCCCTTGACGAACCACGCCACCGGTAACAAGGTATCGCCATGAACAGCGAGCTGAGTACCGCCCTGGCGTCCCTTGTGGGGGCTGACCATGTCCACACCGATGCCAATACCCTGGCGCACTATGGCTGTGACCGCACCACCCTGTGGACGCCGTCACCCAGCGCCCTGGTGTTGCCCGCCAGCATGGAGGAGGTTCAGGCGGTGGTGCGGCTGGCCAATGAGCGGCGGTTGGCCATTGTCCCCTCCGGGGGGCGGACTGGCTTGTCCGGGGGCGCGGTGGCGATGGCCGGCGAGGTGATTCTGTCCCTGGAGCGCATGAACCGGGTACTGGAAGTGAATCCCCTGGATCGCGCATTGACCTGCGAGGCCGGGGTGGTGACGGCGCGGGTGCAGGAGGCCGCTGCCGCCGCGGGACTGTTCTATGCGGTGGATTTCGCTTCCTCCGGTTCCAGCCATATCGGCGGCAATGTGGCCACCAATGCCGGTGGCATCCGGGTGTTGCGCCATGGCGGCACCCGAGAGCAGGTGCTGGGGTTGAAGGTGGTGACTGGCGCCGGGGATGTACTCGATCTCAACCGGGGATTGGTAAAGAACAACTGCGGGCCGGATCTGCGTCACCTCTTCATTGGCAGCGAGGGGATACTCGGGGTGATCTGCGAAGTGACCCTGGCGCTGCGCTCGCCGCCGCCCCCGGCGCGGGTGATGGTGGTGGGGGCGGCGGACTGCGCCCTGTTGCTGGAGGTGCAGGCCGAGGCGCGGCGGCGTTTTGCCCTGAGTGCTTTCGAGTTCTTTTGCCACCGCGCCCTGGTATCGGTGATGGGCCACAGCGGGTTGGCGGCGCCCCTGGCCGAACCCGCGCCCTTTTACGGACTGCTGGAATTCGACGATCCGGTGGCGGGCGACGGCCCAATCGTGGATTTTTTCGAGCACTGCCGGCGTCTCGGCTGGGTGACCGACGGGGTGATCGCCCACAGCCTTCAGCAGGCCCGCGCCCTGTGGCGCCTGCGGGAGGATATTTCCGAGAGTCTCGCCGCGGCCCGCCCCCTGAAAAACGATATCGCCGTCACCCTGTCGCGCATG
>JBJHDJ010000168.1:0-5916 GCA_050486485.1 Porticoccaceae bacterium | reverse complement strand
CATCCGGGTTGCAAAAATTTATTGCCGGGACGCACAATCGGCGAAGGATCAAAATCAGAAGAATGCGCGGAATGTCCGGGAGGCAAGCGGGTGGCTTACCAGTGCGAGGATTGCAGTTACCGGGGAAATTATTTCAAGGGGGGCGTGTGCCCGGGTTGCGGCTCGCCGCGCATTCGCAACCTGGCGTCCAGCGGAAATACCGTACTCAAGGCCCGCAAGCCCTACAGACTGCTGTTGGCCTGCGCGCTGTGGCTTTATCTTGTCGTGGAGATCCTGCGCAGGCTGCTGTAGCAGGCTGCCAGCCGGGAAGCCTCCCCCGTCACACGGCTCCGGCCAGGGCAATCGCCGCCGCCCTGTTCCGGGACTCGGTGGCCAGGCCGCGCAGCCTGGCGGGAAACGGGTTGTCCCGCAACAGAAAAAGAAACTCTTCCACCGGCAAGGGCTTGCTGAACAGGAAGCCCTGAATGATGTCGACTCCCTCCCTGGCCAAAAAGTCGAGCTGGTGTGGGCTGTCCACCCCCTCGGCCACCAGATGCAGGTCGAGACTTCTGGCCATGGCGATGATCGCCGACACCAGGCCGCGGGCGTTGCTGTCCCCAACGCTGTCCAGGGCAACGATGAAGCCGCGGTCGACCTTGAGTTCGTCGAGGGGGAAGCGGCTCAGATAGCTGAGGGAGGAGTAACCGGTACCGAAATCGTCCACGGACAGTCCGACCCCCAGCGTCTTCAACTCGTGCAGGGCGGCGATGGAGGTCTCCACGTTGTTCATGATGACGCTCTCGGTGAGCTCCAGTTGCAGCAGGCGGGGGTCGAGACCCGTTTCTTCCAGCACCTGCTTCACCAGGTTGGCGAAGGCCGCCGTGAATTGCAGGGAGGAGACATTCACCGATACCTTGGGCACCGCCACGCCAAACTCGTGCATTTCCCGGGTTTCCAGGCACGCCTGGTAGAGAATCCAGGAGCCGATCTCGACAATCAGTCCCATCTCCTCCGCCAGGGGAATGAACTGGTCGGGCGCCATCACCCCGTGCTCCGGGTGTAGCCAGCGCACCAGCGCCTCGGCCCCCACCACGGCGCCACTGCGGGCGTCCACCTGGGGCTGGTAGTAGATGGCCAGCTCACCCCGCTCCAGGGCCTTGCGCAGATCCGTCTCGAGCTTGAGGCGGGCGTGTCCGGTGGTGTCCATGGTGTCGGTGTAGTACAGGAAGTTATTGCGGCCAGCCTTCTTGGCGTGGTACATGGCGGTGTCCGCCAGTTTCAGCAGATCCTCCACCGTATCGGCATCCCGGGGGCCGATGGCGATCCCCACGCTGGGGGTGACCACCAACTCATGCCCCCCCACCAGAAAGGGCTCGCGCATGCTGCCCAGAATCCGCGCCGCCACCTGCCCGGCGTCCTCGGGGCCGTCGATGTCGTTGAGCACCACGGTGAATTCGTCTCCCCCCAACCGCGAGATGCCCGCTTCGCTACGCACATCGTCAAGGTTGAAGCTGGCCACCAGGTTGTTGTCCCGAAGGCTTTGGGTAAGGCGATCCGCCACCGCCCTGAGGAGCTGATCACCGATGGTATGTCCGAGGGAATCATTGATGCGCTTGAAGTTATCCAGATCCAGAAACACCACGGCGAGCTGTTTTCGTTCACCCATCGCCACCTTCAACAACAGGTCGAGTTGCTCGATGAACAACTGCCGATTGGGCAGCGCCGTGAGACTGTCGAAGTAGGCCAGTTGCCGCAACCGGTGCTCCGCCTGGGTAACTTGACCGATGGCCTGGTTGAGTTCCTCGTTGCGCTTCCACAGCTGCTCGGTGCGCTCCGCCACCTTCATGGACAGCAACTTGTTGTCGGTATCGAGCCGCGAGCGATGGGTATTCAATTCCTCCATGATCAGGTTGAGCATGGCGGACAGCTCGCGCACCTCTCCGGACCCCCGCACCCGAAAGGCATGATCCAGCCGCCCGGCGGAGACTTCCCGGGCCAGATGGGCAAGCTGGGCAAGGGGCGCCGTCATCACCCGTGTAATCACCAGGGTCAGGGCGGTGAAAGCCACCAGCAACAGCACCAGGTAGGCGGCCACTTTCCGAGCGTAGGGCAACAGGGCGGCGCGCACATCGCGAAGATCCACCCTCAGGTGCACATAGCCCGCCAGTACGCGGCTGGGGGCACGCACCATGCCCTGCAGCGCCTCTCCGTAGGCCCTGCCTTCTCCCCGAGGAAGCTGGCCCGGGTCCACCTGGGCGAACACCGGCAGGGTGATATAGAGGCGATCGCGGTCGGCCTGGTAGACGCTCGGCTCCATGGAGCCGAGGCCGTCCCGCAGTTCGGCAAAGGCCGGCGCGATTTGGGCATCGCCGGGATCGCCCCGTTCCGCGAGCAGGACACCAGCGCTATCCCTGAAGGCGGCATGGCGCACCGAAGACCCCAGGTCGAGATAGGTGTCAAGGCGCTCCCGGGCCAACTCGGCATCCTGAAAATACAGCCCCAGCTGGGCCGACACATCATGCCTGGCGAGCCACTGGGCGGCGTCCACGAGCCGCGTCTTGGCGGACTGGTAGTGTTGGTTGAGAAGCGCGCCACCGGCGAACAAACCGACCACCAGCGCCAGGCCGATGACCAGCAAATTGATGTTCCCGGCAATGCTCAGGCGTTTGAACATGAACTTTCCGTATTCAATCGGATGGGGGGGACCGGCCCTTGGCTGGCCTGACGCCCACGCCTCGTTATTGTGCGCGGACAATAGCAGGCTGTTGGGTGGTTTGCCAGCGCCAGTCGGGTCGGTGGCCACAATTTTCGCCCGGTCCGCCGTGTATTGACAGCCGCTCCCCAAGCCGCAAGATGGAAGCCCGACCCAGGAGAAAACCCGAGGTGGATACCCTACACGCCCACACCTTGACATTACTGGACGGCGCCGATCGGCTCAGCCTGCCCTGCGCCACCACCAGCACCCTGCTGGAGGCCATGGGCCAGGCCGGACTGCCGGTGCGCCAGGCCTGCCGCAATGGAGTTTGCGGGCTGTGCCGCTGCCGCCTGCGGGAGGGGGAAATCACCTACCACTGGAAGCGGCCCCACGGTCTCTGGCAAAAGGACCAGGAGGCGGGCCTGATCCTGCCCTGCATCGCCTACCCCGTGACGGATCTCGTTCTCGACCAATTGACCACCCAAGCCGATTCGCGGGAATGAACGGCGCGCTGATCGGACGAAGGCCCTGCGCAGGCGTCTCGTTCGCCGCCCTGCTCGGGTATACTCAAGACATACCCGGCTCGACCGGACTCGCTCGATTCACAAGGAGAATAACCATGGGGGCCACCACAAAGTCCCGCGTGCTGACAGGCGCCGTTGCCAGCCTGCTGATGAGTCTCAGCCTCGTCGCCCAGTCAGCCGGTTTCGACTCCACCCGGCAGGTACTCGATTTTGCCAACCGGGTGATGATGGATATCAGCCAGGCGCGTCTCGACGATGCCTGGCGGCAGATGAAACAGCATTCGAACATACCCGGCTATGGCATCGACAATTTCGGCCGCCAGTACCGCGACCACCACGAACAGACCATTCGCCACTACGGCCCGGCGGTGGGGGTGGAGCTGATGAAGACCGAAATGGCGGGGCAGTCGTTCCTGCGCGCCACTTATCTGGTGAAGTACGAGGCCACCGCCATCACCTGGTTCATGATTTTCTACAAGGTGCGGGATACCTGGGTGCTCAACGAGTTCAACTACGACATCCTCAGCAATGCCAACTTCATCGTCACCAGCATGGAAGCCAATACCCCGACGGCCCCCAGCCTGAACCAGACCTGGCAGCGAGAAATGGAAACCCGCCTGGCCCGCATCGAACAGCAGGGCGGCATGGCGCTTCCCGAGGAAGCAGACACCTCGCCCCTGCCGATGATCCGATCCGTGCAGCCGCGGGCGCGGCCAGAGGCCGACGACAGCCAGACCGAAGCGCGCCTCAGCCGCCTGGAGGCCCGCCAGGAAGCGCTGGAACGCCACCGTGTCGCCTTGCAAGAGGATGGCAATATCAGCCTCGCGAGCACGGATGTCGGTTCCAGCGAAGCGCTGTATCTGCTGCGGCAAATCGAAGATCGCCTGGCCAGCCTGGAGGAAAAATACGAGGTCATCGTCGGTCAGGCGACCACCGCCCCCCTGGGTGCCGGGGAAGATGCCCACACCGCGGATCGCCTCACCAGCCTGGAACTGCGGTTGGAATCCCTTGCCAGCCGCTCCCAGCCCGGGGCGGCGCCTGACGGCGGTGAGTTGGCCAGAGTCTGGGAAATCATCGATGTGCTCAAGAAGCAGCACCCCTTTACCAAGTTCCCCGAGCACTAGTGGGCCCTGGGTGAAGTTCGGTAACTCAGTCGTAGGATGGGTTGAGCGCAGCGATACCCAGCAAAATGGGGCATGTCATGGGCACTGGAGGCGATGGGTATCGCTGCGCTCAACCCATCCTACCGGCAAGTTTTCGCCGCTATCGGCATGGGATGCCGACGAATTGAACACCACTCTCCCGGACGAACCCTTGTGGATAGATTCCTGAAGGCAGCTCTCGCGGAAGCCAGGCAAGGACTGGCTGAAGGTGGTATCCCCATCGGCTCCGTGCTGGTTCACGATGGTAAGATCCTGGGACGCGGGCACAACCGCCGCGTGCAGCGGGACAGCGCCATCCTGCACGGCGAAATGGATGCCCTGGAGAATGCCGGCCGCCAGCCGGCGCGGATCTACCGGGCATCGGTGCTCTATACCACCCTCTCTCCCTGCGCCATGTGCAGCGGCGCCATCCTGCTCTACGGCATACCGAAAGTCGTGGTGGGCGAGAACCGCACCTTCACCGGCGAGGAAAACTTGCTGCGCTCCCGAGGGGTGGAGGTGGACGTGGTGCAGGATCCCGATTGCATCGCCCTGATGGAACGGTTCATCGCCGCCAATCCCGGGCTGTGGAACGAAGATATCGGTGTTTGAGAAGTCCGGCGCTACCACTCTAAAACACGAATCAGCGCCACTCACGACTGTTGATTACACACAGATCAGTCAATTGCAAGACAGGCCCTGGGAGTTGTGTGTCAATGGCGTTACCCCTGGAATCAAGCCCCGAACCATCTTGGGAACCTCTGAAAAACTACTGCGCGGCCCGATCCGCACCCTCGCGTGCTCACTCACCCCTCGCCTATCATTCTGATATGTCTCGGGGATTCGCTGCGCGGCTCGGGGCGCCTCGGGCCGCTCGCTACATTTTTCAGATGGTTCCCTTGGCGTCAGACATCCAGCGTCAGACGTCAGACCAAATTCCCCTCTATCCGACTTCTGTGTAATCACCACATCAGATCATCGGGCACCTGATAGGCCGCGTAGGGGTCGTCCTCGTCACCTTCGTCGTCAACCCGTGCATTGAGCACCACCACCGCCCCGTCATCCCGCTGACGGATCTTGTCCGCCACGGCGGCAGGCACCAATTCATAGCCTTCACCCAGCCGCACGATGGCCAGCACCCCCTTCACCAACTGCTCATGCTGCCTGGCGGCGACATGGAGTTTCTTGATCTTGCCCTGGTCGCTGAACTGGTAGGGGGTATCGCCACCCTGGCGGGCGATGCGGTTCAAGGTGATCAACTGGACGATCTGGGCGGCCAGGGCCTTGCGCTGGGCCTGCGCCTGGTGCTGGCGGTTGATCTCCCGGTCGCGGGCGGCCTTGTCCTCCAGCGCCTGACGGGCGGCGGCCTTGGCCTCGTCCTCCGCCACCTTGCCCTTGGGTTGCTGCTTGATCTGCTTGTGTTTTTCGTGGCGGACCTGCTTGGCTTTCTTCTTGTCGACGACGCCGGCCTTGAGCAACTGATCCTGGAGACTGGCCATGGTGGGCTCCGTGGTGACCACTGGGCGGACAATTATCGGCGCTGGCCGTCACCCTGGCAACCGAGCAACTCGGCGAC
>JBJHDJ010000167.1:0-5956 GCA_050486485.1 Porticoccaceae bacterium | reverse complement strand
CCGTATTCGCCCATGATACGGCGCGAAACGTCGTGGCCCATGAAGTCGGCAAAGCGCTGGGCGGCGGCGTTGTTGGCCGCCCGCCGGGTAATGACAAATCCCTGGGACAGGGGCTGGTGCAGGCTGTCGTCAATCAGGTAGTGGCCACCCTGCCGGGCAATCTCCGGGTTCAGCGCCAGCGACAGGGCAATGATGCCCACCTCGGCGGCGCCACTTTGCACCAACTGCATGGCGTGGGAGATATTCTCGCCAAAGACCAGCCGTGGCTCCAACTCCTCCCAAAGCCCCACTGACGCCAATGCTTCCTGGGCGCGCGCACCGTAGGGGGCATGGCGCGGATTGGCGATGGCGATGCGGCGAAACTCCGGCCGCCGCAGATCGCTGAGCGTAAGCGTGGCGGCATCCACCGAGTCGCTCCAGATCACGATCCGCCCGAAAGCATAGGGAATCACCTCGCCCGCCACATGACCGGCCTGCCGCAGGGCCTCCGGAAAGGCGATGTCGGCGGAAAAATACAGGTCGAAGGGCGCGCCATTCTCGATCTGGGCGCGAAACCGCCCTGAGGATCCGTAGATCACTTCAATGTGATCGTCCGGGTAATCGCGCCGGAAATTCGCGACGATCTCATCCATGGCAAAGCGCAGATCGGACGCGGCGGCAATCCGCAGTGGATCGGCTGCATGGCCCTGGGCGCTCATCCCCAGCAGCAGGGCGACACTGATCAACAATGCCGCAAGACCCGGACAACGAGCCATCAGGCAATCCCCTGGTAAACGATGAATCGAAATATACACACGAATATAACGAAGGACAACCAAGGTGAGCCACACGTGCGCGTCACTTCACTCAAATCCCATGGGAGAATCGAGGCTTGATCAGGCCAGCAGGTAGGCAGGCCCCATTTCCAGCAAGGCCCTCTGGATCGTCAATGCCGGGAACACCCCAATAACCACAGCCTGGAAAGGATCCGTCCCTTGGCGAAAGCCAGGCCGAGCGGATCAGAGGGGGAAATCGGAGAGCCGATCCGCGCGCTGGATCAATCCGGCTGCATCAGGGCACTGAACTGCGCCATGTGACCGGCCACCGCCTCGGCCGCCACCCGCTCCATCTCCCGGTAGCGCCGCAACACCTCCAGGCCCAAGGGGGTTACCCGCGCCCCGCCGCCGCGCTTGCCGCCGGTGGCGGTCTCCACCAGCGGCGAACGAAAACAGCGGTTCATGGTATCCACCAGCAGCCAGGCGCGGCGGTAGCTCATGCCCATGGCCCGCGCCGCCGCCGATATCGAGCCGGTCTCGATGATCTGCTCCAGCAGATCCGCCTTGCCCGGGCCAATGGCGGTGGCCTGACCCAGCAGGATGCGCAATCGAGGCCCGGCGTTGGTGTTGGATTGGGTTGCCATGGACAGTGCCGTTTCAGAGCCCTGCTGTCCGCCAGCGCAGCGAGGCTTAGCAGTGATGAGGGAGGACAAGTATAGGGCAGCAGGCCCCGTCACTCTGACAACCCTTGGCCCTTCGCTGCACAATGGGCGGCAGTCCATCCCGCCAATACAAATTTAGGGTGTTCCCATGGGCTGCCCCTGTCCTTCAATAGACAGAGCCAATCACAGATTCTGCCGCCGTCAGGCCGAGCTCCCGCCCCCCTCATCGCCGTCACCCGCCGGCAACACCATGGCCGCGGCGCGGAAAATGGCGCGGGCCTTGTTCATGGTTTCCTTCCACTCCAGGGCCGGGATGGAGTCGGCGACGATGCCACCGCCAGCCTGCACGAAG
The DNA here is from genome assembly GCA_050486485.1 of Porticoccaceae bacterium. Classification (GTDB taxonomy): domain Bacteria; phylum Pseudomonadota; class Gammaproteobacteria; order Pseudomonadales; family Porticoccaceae; genus NAT127. The sequence continues at coordinate 4,187 of JBJHDJ010000167.1, read as the reverse complement.
AGCTTGCCATCCTTGATCACCGCCGTGCGGATGGCGATGGCGGTATCCATGGCGCCGTTCCAGCCGAGATAGCCCACGGCGCCGCCGTACACGCCGCGCTTGACCGGCTCCAGTTCGTCGATGATTTCCATGGCGCGAATCTTGGGGGCGCCGCTCAAGGTGCCGGCGGGCAGGGTGGCGCGCAGCACGGCGATGGGGCCGAGTCCGGGCCGCACCCTGCCGGTGACATTGGAGGTGATGTGCATGACATGGGAAAAGCGCTCCACCACCATTTTTTCGGTGACCCGCACCGAGCCGATTTCGGAAACCCTGCCCACATCGTTGCGCCCCAGGTCGATGAGCATCAGGTGTTCGGCAATCTCCTTGGGGTCGGCGAGCATCTCCCGCTCCATGGCCAGATCCTCCTCCGCGCTGCGGCCGCGGCGCCGGGTGCCGGCGATGGGCCGTACCGTGACTTCGCTGTCCTCCAGGCGGGCGAGAATCTCCGGAGAGGAACCGGCGATATGGAAGTCGCCAAGATCCAGATAGAACAGGTAGGGGGAGGGATTGAGGTTGCGCAGGGCGCGGTACAGGTTGATCGGCTCGGCGGGAAACGGCAGGGTGAGCCGCTGGGAGGGCACCACCTGCATCACATCCCCGGCCTGGGTGTAGGCCTTGATGCGCTCCACCGCGGCCTCGTACCCCGCCTGGCCCATGCTGGACACGAAGGCTGTCTCCGGCACGCCGCCCCCCGCCAGATTGATGGGCGGCAGATCCGGGGCAGCCTGGTGGAGACAGGCCTCGATCTGATCCAGTCGCGCCTGGGCGGAAGCAAACCCCCGCGGATCGCTGGCCTCGGCATGCACCACCAGGATGATCTTGCCCGCCAGGTTGTCGAAAACCACCACTTCGTCGGAAACCATCAGCAGGATGTCCGGCACGCCGAGTTCATCCGGCGGCGCGCCGTGGCGCAGGCGGGGCTCGACGAAGCGCACGGTGTCGTAGCCGAAATACCCCACCAGACCGCCACGGAAGCGGGGCAGGTCGGGTTGTTCGACGGCCTTGAAGCGACCCTGAAACGCCTCGATGAAGGCCAGGGGATCCTCGCAGTGGTGTGACTCCACCACTTCGCCATCGGTCTCGATGGTGATGTCATTGCCGCGGACCTTGAGCAGGGTGCGGCAGGGCAGGCCGATCATGGAATAGCGCCCCCACTTCTCCCCTCCCTGGACGGATTCGAACAAGTAGGAGTAGGGGCCGCGGGCCAGTTTCAGGTAAGTGCTGACGGGGGTTTCCAGGTCGGCGAGGATTTCCCGGGTGATGGCGATACGGCCTTCCTGTCCGGCGGCCAGCTCGGCAAACTGTTGTGCATTCATGGTCAAGCCTTGCAGAGGATGTGTGCGACTGTGCGAATGCCCGGCATGCGGGCAGGAGGGGTCACCGCTGGCGCCATCGCCAGAGGTTGCAGGCTTGAAGCGTCGAGTCCGGTAGCATCTCCGCTGAGAGTGTTGTCATGGTAACGCCCTGAAAGATTGGCGCATTCTAGTGGATTTGGCCTGGCATGGAAACCGAACGGGCCGCGGCGGCTGTGATGCCTGCCACCCGACACCGCCATCCGCCCCATCACCCGAGCTGATGGGTATCGCTGCGCTCAACCCATCCTACGGCCGGCGGCCCCTGGGTTGGCGGCAAGGGCGCGGCGCATGTCATCGATGACCCGGCGGTAGTCCCCGGCGCCGAAAATCGCCGAGCCCGCGACAAAGGTATCGGCGCCGGCGGCGGCGATCCCGGCGATATTGCCAACCCCCACGCCACCGTCGATTTCCAGACGGATGGGCAGGCCCGAGGCATCGATACGGGCTCGCGCCGCGCGCAGCTTGTCGAGGGTGGCGGGGATGAACTGCTGCCCGCCGAACCCCGGGTTGACGGACATCAGCAGCAGCACATCGAGGCGCTCCATCACATAGTCGATGCAGTCGAGGCCAGTGGCGGGGTTGAGCACCAGCCCGGCCTTGCACCCGAGGTCGCGGATCAGTTGCAGGGAACGGTCCACATGGCGGGAGGCCTCCGGGTGGAAGGTGATCCAGCTCGCGCCCGCCTCGGCGAACATGCGAATCATCTCGTCCACCGGTTCCACCATCAGGTGCACGTCGATGGGGGCCGTGACGCCATGATCCCGTAGCGCCCTGCACACCATGGGGCCAATGGTGAGATTGGGCACATAGTGGTTGTCCATCACATCGAAGTGGACCACATCGGCGCCAGCGGCGAGCACGGCGTCCACTTCCTCCCCGAGGCGGGCAAAATTGGCGGACAGGATGGAGGGGGCGATCAGGTAGTCGGTCATGGCGGCGCGCTGGCTGGAAAGCCGTCACTATGCCCAAGCTGGGGCCTGTGTTCAATGGTGGAGCGGACTAACCCACCCCACCTCTGCTATCCTTGCCAACCCGTAAAGTCCACCGCTGTCAGGATCGTGACCCATGCCTACCTACCGCTCCCACACCACCACCAGGGGCCGCAACATGGCCGGCGCCCGCGCCCTGTGGCGCGCCACGGGCTTCAAGGATGACGATTTCAACAAGCCCATCATCGCCATCGCCAATTCCTTCACCCAGTTCGTGCCCGGCCATGTACACCTCAAGGATATGGGCCAACTGGTGGCGGAGGAGATCGCCAAGGCCGGCGGTATCGGCCGTGAATTCAATACCATCGCCGTGGACGATGGCATCGCCATGGGCCACGACGGCATGCTCTACTCCCTGCCCTCCCGGGATATCATCGCCGACTCCGTGGAGTACATGGTCAACGCCCACTGCGCCGATGCCCTGGTGTGCATTTCCAACTGCGACAAGATCACCCCCGGCATGCTGATGGCCGCCATGCGCCTCAACATCCCCGTGGTCTTCGTTTCGGGCGGCCCCATGGAGGCGGGCAAGACCAAGCTTTCAGAGCACAAGCTCGATCTCATCGACGCCATGGTCAAGGCCGCCGACCCCACCGTGAGCGACGAGGACGCGGCGGAGTACGAGAGATCCGCCTGCCCCACCTGCGGCTCCTGTTCCGGGATGTTCACCGCCAATTCCATGAACTGTCTCACCGAGGCCCTCGGGCTCTCCCTGCCCGGCAACGGCACCGTGGTGGCCACCCACGCCGACCGCAAGGCGCTGTTCGAGCGCGCCGGGCACCTGATCGTGGCGCTGGCCAAGCGCCACTACGAACAGGACGATTACTCGGTGCTGCCCCGCTCCATCGCCAGCCTCGCCGCCTTCGAGAACGCCATGACCATGGATATCGCCATGGGCGGCTCCACCAACACCATCCTGCACCTGCTGGCCGCCGCCCAGGAGGGCCAGGTGGATTTCACCATGGCGGACATCGATCGCCTGTCCCGCAAGGTGCCACAACTGTGCAAGGTGGCCCCCAACACACCCCTGTACCATATCGAGGATGTGCACCGCGCCGGTGGCGTGATGGGCATTCTCGGCGAGCTGGACCGCGCCGGGCTGCTCCACACCGATGTGCCCACGGTTCACGCCCCCACCCTCAAGGCCGCCCTCGACCAGTGGGATCTGGCGCGCAATCCAGGGGACGATGTGCGGCATTTCTTCAAGGCGGGCCCCGCCGGCATCCCCACCCAGGTGGCCTTCAGCCAGGACACCCGCTGGCCATCCCTGGATACCGACCGGGAGAGCGGCTGTATCCGCAGCCTGGAGCACGCCTACAGCCAGGAAGGCGGTCTCGCCGTGCTGTACGGCAATATCGCCGTGGACGGCTGCGTGGTGAAAACCTCCGGGGTGGAGGACGAGCTGCTGGTGTTCAGTGGTCCCGCCCATGTCTGCGAAAGCCAGGAAGCGGCGGTGGAGGATATTCTCAACGATCGGGTGAAGCCCGGCGCCGTGGTGGTGATCCGCTACGAAGGCCCCCGCGGTGGCCCCGGCATGCAGGAAATGCTCTACCCCACCAGCTACCTGAAATCCAAGGGACTCGGCAAGGCCTGCGCCCTGATCACCGACGGCCGCTTTTCCGGCGGCACCTCCGGACTGTCCATTGGCCATGTCTCCCCCGAGGCGGCGGCCGGCGGCACCATCGGCCTGGTGCGGGACGGGGATACCATCCATATCGATATTCCCAAACGCACCATCGAGCTCAAGGTGGATGACAAGGTGCTGGCGAGCCGCCGCGAGGAACAGGATCGCCTGGGCTGGGCG
>JBJHDJ010000166.1:0-5976 GCA_050486485.1 Porticoccaceae bacterium | reverse complement strand
TGGCATCGCAGGGGTGGGAATTGAGGAAGGGGCGCAACTTGCTGTGTGATTTGGCAAAATGCCAGGCGACGAAACCCTCACCCAGCAAGTGCGCCGATGACTACGATAATCCCTCAGCCTCCAAAAATCGAGATCGACTTCACCGACGCGGCCCTGACCGGGACGGGCGGCTGGTCGCTGCTGGCCCAGATGGCCAAGCGCAGCGGGTTGCTGACCGCGCTGGGAGAATCGATTTGCCTCAAGCGCCGTCGGCGTGGCGCCTCGGATGCCGAGATGCTGTGGAGCCTGATTGCCTCCCTGGCTGCCGGGAATGGTGCTCTGTCCGATCTGGACGCCCTGCGGGCCGACCCTGTCGGACAGGCTCTGCTGGGGTTGAGTGATGCCCCCTCCGGGCGCCGCCTGGGGGAGTATCTGTGTCGCTTTGGCGGAGCCGAAGTGGCGCGCCTGCGGGCTATCGCGCACCAGCTTGCCCGCCAGGTGGCCCCCGCGATCGTTGAGCACTGCGTCAAGACGCAAGGCTATGTGCCGGTATTTGTGGACGGCACGGCCATCGAAGTCGACGGTCGTCTGTTTGAACACGCCCGCAAGGGCTATAACGGGGAGCAGCAATACTGGCTGCACAATGTGTTCCTCGGTGGGCTGTGGGCCAGCGGCCTGCTGCACCCCGGCGGGGTCGATGTGGCTTGTGGCTGGGAGGATCAACTGGCGGATCTGGCGACCTTGCTGCCTGGAGACACGCCGGTGTGGGTGCGCGCCGACAATGCCTACTATCGGGGCGCCTTTGTGGGTTACTGCACGGCGCAGGGCTGGGACTACTCCATCAGCGTGACCCACGACAACAACCGCCGCCCCGTGCTCAAGCAACTGGAGGGCTTGCCCGAGAAAGCCTGGCAGGACATCGGCCACGGGGAGTCGGCCACGCGGGTGAGCCACCGTCCCAGCGGCTGGCAACAGCAGCATTATGTGGTCGTCCGGCAGCTGTACGACGGCCCGCAACGACGCCTGACGCCGGCGTATACGGTCATCCTCGTCTCCCGTGACGATCTGCCGCTGGAGGAGCTGGTACGCCGTCATCGTGGCAAGCAGGGCCAGGAAAATGCCTTCAAAGGCCCGCTCATCGACATGGATCTCCACCACCCGCCCTGTCGCCGCTTCCACGCCAATCAGGCCTTCTACGCCTGCGGTCAGATCGCCCAGCTACTGCTACTGGCCGTACAGTATGAATGGCTGCCCGGCCAGGCCCGGCGCCACGGCTTACGACCGTTGATTCGTTACCTGATGCGCTCGGTGGCACGCCTGGTGAAAAGCGGGCGCCGGTATCGGCTGGATTTTGCCAAGAACAACTTCCGGCTCGACTGGCTGCTCCACGCCGCCTTCCAATTGGAATAGCCACCACCTGCTCAATACATTCCTTTAACCCTTGCCAGACGCAAGGGGCGGCCTCACGCGCCCGTTCACCGCCAATCCACCCATTGAACTACCTTTCCACAGCGGTTCAAGCCGAAACCGTATGGCCTCGGGGCCGGAAACCGGTGCCTGGCAACTCGGTTACTCGCTTCTCTGGCCTATCAAGCGAGGGCTGCTCGCTTATCCGGGGATTGAGGTTTTTCTTATCAGCTCAAATTGACAAACTTTTTGAAGGGTGTATTAGTCGTAGCATGGCAGAGGTTGTTCGAGCCGGCGAAAAATAGCTATTCACTCTGAGCTGTCAACATGGTTTTGTCGTGCAGTCGATGCTGACGCTTTGTATCGCGATGAATTTTTAGATTTGTTAAGTCGGCAGCCATGATCAAGCGTTCGGGGGGCGCAATGCGTCTCAAGGTGGCTATCGGTGATGCTCATGACAACTTGCTGCAGCAAGGCAGAGTGTATGAAGCACGCGTTCCAGTGTTCCGTCGTCGGGCTGCACCGTGCTGGCGATTCGACCCAAGGTGTTCGCGAGGTTATCCGGAGACTCGAAGTTAGTCTGGACGGCTTGCTGCCCAAATCATATGCGGTGCTATACAAAAACTGTCAACTAACGCGTATGATCTGGGTATGACCATGATCGAGCACTATCTTGACGAGCATCTGGCCCGCGGTCGGGCCTACTTCACAAGGGAGGAGGCGCAGGCCGCGCTCAACCAGGCGCCGCACCCGCTGAGCGTCGCGCTCATGCGGCAGGTCAAGAAGGGGCGCCTGGCCAATCCCCGGCGCGGTTTCTACCTGATTCTGCGCCCCGAAGACCGGACTCTGGGCGCCCCCGATCCCGTGCGCTGGATCGATCCGTTGATGAAAAGCCTCAAATTGGATTATCGCATTGGCTTGCTGCGTGCGGCCGCGTTCCACGGGTCGTCGCATCAAGCGGCGATGGTGTTCCAGGTTATCGTACCCAGGCAGATGCGCGGCTTTGAGGTCGGTCGTCAGCGCTTGGAGTTCATCTATCAAAGCCCTGCAGCGTTTCGCGAGGTCAATCGGCCCGACTGGCTGGATTCGATCAAGAGCGAGGCCGGTTTTGCACAGGTCGCGAGCCTGGAGCTGACGCTGCTCGATTGCGCCCGCTATTTCCACAAGGCAGCAGGGATCAACGGCCTGGCGCAAATCGCCAAAGACCTTGGCGGACAGGCAAAACCGAGCAGGCTCGCCTTGATCGCCACGCACTACGAAAATTCCTCGGTGCGCCGCCTTGGCTACCTGCTGGAGCATGCAGGGCATGCGCAACAGGCCGAGGTATTGCGGCCGTTCGCCAAAAAGGCGAAGACTGCGGTGTTGCTGGACCCATCATTGAAGCCGCTGGTGGAAGGGCTGTCGGGTCTCCATGAAAAAGCACCTGATTGGCGGCTCATCATCAACGAGTCGGTAGAGGTCGATTTTTGATTCCCCGGTCTTACCTTCAAGCCTGGAGTGCAATCGCGCCCTGGCCCGATTTTCGCCAGGTCGAGCAGGATCTGATCATCAGCCGGGCGTTGTGTGACTTGTTCAACGCGCCGGCGCTGCGCGGCAAGCTCGCTTTCCGTGGCGGCACGGCGATCAACAAGCTGCTGTTCCGCCAGCCGCTGCGATACTCCGAAGACATTGACCTGGTCCAGGCACAGCCGGAACCGATCGGCGCGACTATTGATGCAATCCGCGAAGCGCTGTCCTGGCTTGGGGAATTCAACAGGAATCAGGCGGGGCACTCGATGCACCTGATATTCCGGTTTGCTCCCGAGGTCGATCCACAGTCAACATTGAAGCTCAAGGTTGAGATCAATACTCGCGAGCACGAAAGTTTGTTCGGTATTCGCCGCTACCGGTTTGCGGTCGATAACGACTGGTATCAGGGGCAGACCGACATCGCGTCTTTCGAGCCAGAGGAGCTGTTTGGCACCAAGCTGCGCGCGCTCCTGCAGCGACGCAAGAACCGCGATCTGTTTGACTTGGCCCAAGGGCTGGAACAGTTGGAATTGGATGTGGACAAGCTGGTGGCCAGCTTCGATCACTATCTCGCTTTTGACGGCAACCCCATCACCCGTGCGGCGGCTGAACAGCGAATGCTGGCGAAGCTTACGCGTAACCTGACAGAAGACATCGCGCCCTTGCTGCCGGCGGGCATTCGTTTCGACGAAGCCGATGCGCTGCGTGCTTTTGAACATGTGTGGGTTGAACTGGTGGCCCGGCTCAACGGTGATCCGTGGAAGTCCACCGACAAGGTGGTCTCCGAACTGCGTGAGCGGGGCTATCCGATGCTTCTCCAGAGTTCTCGAGACGAGTAGTTGACAGCAGCCTGGCGGATGGCGGTCTCGTGAGGTAGGGCTTCGTGGTTTGTGTAGCCTTGGTATCAGGTTCTCTGGTTGATAATGGTGTGAGAAACACCATCGCAGGAATAATCTCTGCATCGCCTACAACGGGTCAAAGTCCTCGTTGACGATTGAGTGGGAATGACTCCACGAGCGAGAGCTTAAAACCAGCTTCGGCAACTGCAAGCTGACGGCGAGCAGGGTCAACAGTGACCGCGGGGCAGGTGCTGAAAGAGCCGCCGGTACGCCGCCGGTGTCAACCCGGTCAGCCGCTTGAAGAGGCGCCGGAAAAAGGCTGGTTCCGCATAACCCACCTCGGCGCTGATAACTTCCACACCGTAACGGCTGCTCTCCAGCATTTCCTTGGCCTGCTCGATACGCAGATTGTGAATGTAATCGATAAGGCTCAACCCGGTGGCTGCCTTGAAGCGTCGTTTCAGGGTGCGTTCGGGGATACCGGCCTGGGCCACCAGCGAGGCGATAAGCCTGGATTCCCGGCAATGGGCTTCCAGCCACTGCTCGCACTGCTGAACCAGGGAGTCGGTGTGCGGATTGGCCAGGGGCCTGGGGGTGTAGGGCAACTGGCCTTCGTCGTGCCATTTGAGCAGATACACCTTGGCGATGCGCATGGCCTCGGCGGGGCTGTGATGCCGGGCAATGATGTGCAATGCCAGGTCGTGCCAGGAGGTTGTCCCCCCGGCGGTGACCACGCGCCCGTCCTCATCGGCGAAGCACAGATTGGGCTCTGGCTGAAAGTGAACAGCCGGGAAATCCCGCTGAAAGAGCTGCCGATAACCCCAGTGGGAGGTGGCGGGGCGATCGTCAAGGAGTCCGGTGGCGGCGAGCATCAGCGCGCCCGAACAGGCGGAATAGACATGGGCGCCAGCCCCGTGGCAGTCGCGAATCCAGTTGATCAGCCCCGGATGGCGCTTTCCCCAGGGCTCGTCGGGGCCCAGCCACAATTCCGGGAGAATGATCAGGCGCGCATCCCGAGCCTGGTTGGGCGTGCATGCCGGCCTGACAGGAATGCCGTAGCCACAGGTAAACGGCTGCCTGCGGGGTGACACGATAACCGGGCTGAACACCGGTTGCCCCTCGCCTTCACGGGTCAATTGCTGCCAGATGCTGCCGGTGGCCGACAGCACATCCACCAGGCCATAGAGGGCGGACCCGGAGGTTTCTGGCACGGCTACGAGATGCACGGTTTGCGTCATGGCCCCAATCCCTGTCCAGGTGGCACGAATGCCCCGGTATTGTCAGTAATGAATCTTACAGCAGGGGCGCGGGAGCAGTACCTTAAATTCCGTGGACGAAGCCTCGTCCATTACTGACTACCCTGCGGAGGATTACACGATGAATACACAAATGATACCCGGAAAGCTGGCCCGCAATGGCCTCGATGTTGGCCAGATGACCGATACCGTCGCCCTGCTGCGTCAGAGTCCATCCCTGGCCCGGTTTGAATTCCGGGCTCGCAACCGCTGGATCAGCGGCGGCGAGAACCGTTCGACCATCAAGGATTTTTTTGGCTGTGACGCCGAGGATGAGTCCCGCGAGCGGGCCTTTGAGTACACCAACGGCGAGCCGCCGGTGCTGCTGGGCAACAACGAGGGGGCCAATCCGGTGGAATATCTGTTGCACGCGCTGGCCGGTTGCGTCACCACCACCGTGGTGCTGCACGCAACCGCCAGGGGCATTAACATTCGCGAGCTCTCGACTGAATTGGCGGGCACCATCGACTTGCAGGGCCTGCTGGCGCTCGAGGATGTGATGCCGGGCTATCAGGAGATTCGTATCCGTTTGCATATCGAGGCGGATTGCACGGACGCGGAGCTGGCCGATCTGCTGGATTTTGCCCAGGCGCATTCGCCCGTCTGCACCACCGTGTGCCGGCCGGTGCCCGTGGTGATCGAGCGGGTGTAGCGTGCTGGTTGGTGTCCGGGGCCTGTTGGAGGGGCAGTGTGCCCACGGCATGATCGAACAGTACTGTGGCGAGGCGTGGCCGGCGAATTGGCGCTGGATCTGAGTGAACAGGGCGTTTATTCTTCGGGCGGTGACATCAGTTGGCCGCGGCCAAGCCCACAATGATAAGTGCCCCACGGTGGCACCCCCGCCGGGCCACCCCCGACCGGGGCGCCGCCATTGCCATCGTCGCCGCGGGTGGCCCTGGGCTGGCTCGGAAAGCCTCCCGCTAACAGAGTTCGACCCTGTCATAAAC
>JBJHDJ010000165.1:0-5990 GCA_050486485.1 Porticoccaceae bacterium | reverse complement strand
CCGCCAAGGCCTTGCGTTTGGCGAAGCACGAACCACTAACCGCGAAAAAACAACTGTTTACAGAAGAGGAGAGCTCCATGAAAAAGGCACTTTTACCCCTGGCCATCGCCGCGGTCCTGCCCATGGCCGCCATGGCCAACACCGATGTCACCGTCTACGGTCGCGCCCATGTTTCCGTGGACTACCTGGACAACGGCGCCAGCTATGGCGAGGCCAACCTGTCCAGCAACTCTTCCCGTCTCGGCTTCCGTGCCAACCACGAGTTCGAGGGCATCACCGCGATCATGCAGATCGAGCAGCAGGTGGATTTCGACTCCGGTAACGCCAACGCCAGCAACCGCGATACCTATGTGGGCCTGCGCGGCGACTTCGGCACCCTGATGCTGGGCCGCTTCGACACCCCCTTCAAGAAGGCCCGTGGACCCGCCGACTTGTTTGGCGATCAACTGGGCGACATGCGTAACATCACCCGTGTGGGCAATGCCCGCTTTGACGAGCGCAACTTCAACACCATTCAATACGATACCCCCAAGTTCGGCGATGCCCGACTGAGCATTGCCTACTCCCTGGCGGACAATGGACAGACCAAGGCGGACGGCGCCAAGGATGATTCCCTGAGCATCGCCCTGACCTGGGCCACCGGCCCCGTGTCCCTGGCCGCGGCCTACGAGACCTATCGCAAGGACCACACCCGTGGCGAACGGGATGGCTTCCGTCTGGCGGGCAGCTTCCAGGCAACGCCGGATCTGATGCTGGTGGGCTTTTTCCAAACTGTCGACCACAAGGTCAGCGATGCACTGAGCAGCGATGTCTATGGCCTCGGCGCTGAATTCAAGCTCACCGGCAAGACTCGCCTCAAGGGTCACTACATGATTCGCAACGGTGACGCCAGCGACACCGACGCCCAGCTGTTCGCCGTTGGCATCGAACATCGCATCGCCAGTCCCCTGCGTCTCTACGCCAACTACGGCATGATGCAGAACGACGACAACATCGCCATCAGCCCCTATGCCCAGGCGCGCACCACCAGTGTGCCCACCGCGGCTGGCGAAACCGCCAAGGGTCTCTCCCTGGGTATGCGCTACGACTTCTGATCAGCAGTCTCCCGCATTCTCCTTGAGCCCGCGGTCATGCCGCGGGCTTTTTTGTTTTGCCTGTCTGGACAGCTCCGACGCCGGCTCATACTCTGTCGCGGCCACTGGGTAACCAATCTGTCGCGGGACTCGGCATACGGCTTTCTCGATGATTCCACCCCACTCGGGTTTGTGCGCCGGTTCACCTTTTGGCGGGTCCGGCCATGCCCCGAGGCCCACACGGTCTATAATTGCGGTCCCGGCCCACCGAAGGGGTCGCCGGGCCAGGCTATGGTTTCGCCGACCCCGCTTGGTTAGAATGCGAGGCTTTATATCTGGGTACCGGGTTGGACCTGATGGCAAAGATCGACAAGGGGTTGACAACATACTTGGCGGCGTGGGCGATCACCTGTCTGCTTGTGATCTCTCCCGCCGTGGTTGCCGAATCCGACCAGGATCCCTTTGAAGGTTTCAACCGCGCCATCTTCGCCTTCAACGACACCGCCGATACCTATGTGATGCGTCCCCTTGCCAAGGGTTATCAGGCAATTACACCGCGTCCGGTGGAGCGCTCCATCAGTACCTTCTTCAGCAATTTGCTGGAGGTCAACAGCGCCTTCAACAGCGTGTTGCAGGCCAAGTTCGGCAAGGCCGCCCACCATTCGGGACGCTTTCTCATCAACTCCACCCTGGGTGTTGCCGGCCTGTTCGATGTCGCGGAGCACATGGGGCTGGAGCGCATCGACGGCGAGGATTTCGGACAGACCCTCGGGGTATGGGGGGTGGGTTCCGGGCCCTACCTGATGCTGCCCTTTCTCGGCCCCAGCACGCTTCGCGATGCGCCGTCCCGATACCTGGACACCTTTCTCGACCCCATCAACCAGGTGGATGATGTTCGCACCCGCAATACCCTTCACGGGGTGAGTCTGCTGTCGACCCGGGCGGAGCTGTTGCAGGCCGAGGAGTTGATCTCCGGTGATCCCTATGTGTTCATGCGCGAGGTGTATCTGCAGCGCAGGGCCTACCTGATCAGCGACGGCGAACTGGAAGATGATTTTGGCGATGACTTCTACGATGACCTGGACAGCGAGTACGATTTTTGATGTCCGGCAGTGCTACAGTGCCTCCAGCGTCCGGTCGCGCTCCCGCGCGGACTCCACCCCAAGGGGGTGACACCGTGAACGCCGCCGGCAAGCGAGCCCTGCTGATTCTTCCAGAGGTTTCCACCCTGCGCCATCTGCGTTCGCTGTTGACGGAGCATGGATGGGAGGTACACGAGCGCTCGGTGATGGAGGCCTTCCCCCTGCAAGATTGCGCCGCCTACCAGGTGGTCGTCATCCAGCCTTCCCTCGACGGCGAAGGGGAAATCCACGCCCTGCTTGCCAACTGCCCCGAACACGATTCGGCGGTGATACTGCCCATCCTCAACAATCCCACCGCCGCCGGCGTGGTCAAGCTGATGCGCGACGGGGTGGTGGATGTGCTGCTCAACACCTTCACCGATCACGAATTCATCGAAACGGTGAACCGTGTCGCCGGCCACAAGAACCTGTACCTGGAGAACCTGTCCTACAGCGAGGAGTTGGAAAAAACCAACCGGGAGTTGCGCGAAAGTCTCAACATCCTGCGCATGGACCAGATAGCCGGCCGCCAGGTACAGAAGAGCCTGCTGCCGGTATCCCCGCTCGTGCACGGCGAGTACCAGGTGGCCCACCGCATCAACCCCTCCCTGTACCTGAGCGGGGACTTCGTCGGTTACAGCACGGTGCTGGACCGCTTCCTGATTTTTTACCTGGCGGATGTCTCCGGCCATGGCGCTTCGTCGGCTTTTGTGACCATTCTTCTGCGATTCATTCTCAAGCGGATCCTGCGGCGTCACACTTACGACAACGATATCAGTGCACTGCGTCGCGCCCCGGAAGGTTTCATGGAGCACCTCAACCGCCAGATCCTCGCCACCGGCCTGGAAAAACACCTCACCATGTTCGCCGGCGCCGTCGACATGGAGACCCACATCCTGCGCTACTCGGTCGCGGCCCAGATGCCCATGCCGGTGTTCGTGGTGGATGGCGACGCCCGCGTCCTCCATGGCAAGGGCAAGCCCATCGGCATGTTCCCCGAGGCGCACTGGGATGTGGAGGAAATCGTCCTGCCGGAGGCATTTTCTCTCCATGTGATATCCGACGGCCTGCTGGAAACCTTGCCCGGCGATACCCTGGAGGCCCGGGAAGCCCTTCTGAGGCGCATGGCGGCGGTGTGCGGCGACGATCACGACGGCTTGTGCGAGCAACTGGGCCTCAATGAAAACCGCGAAATCGCCGACGACATGTCCCTGTTGAGTGTCACGCGGCGGAGGGCTTCGTGACCACGGGGCGGATTCTCGTCGCGCAAAGGGGTGGCACCTATCTGGTGAAGCTGACCGGGGATGTGCGGGTCACCCTTTGCGCCTCCCTCACCGACTATATCAACAGAATCTTCAGCGGCGAGCCCGCCACCGAGGTCTATGTGGACCTGCTGCGGGCCGAGGCCGTGGACAGCACCACCTTGGGGTTACTGGCCAAGCTGGCCATTCATTGCCAGGAGGCCTTGGGCTTCAGGGCCAAGTTGCTGTGCGTCGACCGCGGTATTCTGAGGATTCTCGAATCCATGGAACTGGACGAGTTGTTCGATGTGCTGGGCATGCCCGATGCCCCCAGCCTGCCTCTCGAGGACATCACCCCGAACAGCAGCCAGCCCCTGGACGGGGAGTTGTTGCGCCAGCAGGTCCTGGAAGCCCACCGGCTACTGGTGAAGCTCAACCCCCGCCTGTTGAGTGAATTTATCGACCTCATCAACAGCCTGGAGGAAGAGGGCAATTGATCAGGCGGACAGTCTCTCGCCAGCCCCACTCATCAACGCAAGCGCCTCGTGGAGCACGGCGATGTCCGCCGGCCGGCGGTGGGCATGCTCACTGAGATAGCGGCGAAAGCTTCTTGCCCCGGGCTGGCCGTTGTAAAGGCCGAGTATGTGCCGGGTGATATGCCCCAGGCGCACCCCGGCCCGCAACTGCGATTCCACGAAGGGAATGAAGGCCAGCAAGACCTGCTCCCGGGTGGCAGGCTCCGTGGCTGACGAGAACAGGCGGCGGTCGGCCTCCGCCAGCATCCAGGGGTTGTGGTAGGCCTCGCGGCCAATCATCACGCCGTCCACCCAGCGCAGTTGTTCCAGGGCCTGATCGAGGCTGGTGATACCGCCATTGATGACGATTTCGAGGTGGGGAAAATCCCTTTTCAGGCGATGCACCAGACCGTACTGCAAGGGGGGGATTTCCCGGTTCTGCTTGGGGCTGAGCCCCTGTAGCCAGGCCTTGCGGGCATGGACGGCAAAGGAGTCGCACCCCGCCTCGCTGACGGTGCCGACGAAATCCCGCAGATGGCCGTAGCTATCCAGGTCGTCGACGCCAATACGGTGCTTGACGGTGACGGGGAGGCTGGTGGCATCCACCATGGCGGCCACGGCGGTGGCGACCCTGTCGGGGGTTTTCATCAGGCAGGCGCCAAAACTGCCGTTCCGTACCCGGTCGCTGGGACAGCCACAGTTGAGATTGACCTCGTCGTATCCCGCGCTCTCGGCGAGCCGGGCGCAGGCGGCCAGCTCCGCGGGATCGCTGCCCCCCAGTTGCAGGGCCAGGGGATGTTCCAGCTCATGGTGAGCTAGAAATCGCCGGGCGTCGCCGTGGAGCAGGGCGTTGGTGGTCACCATCTCCGTGTACAGCAGGGCGCGGGCGTTGATCAGCCGCAGGAAATACCGGCAGAACCTGTCGGTATAGTCCATCATCGGCGCCACGCTGAGACGTCGGCTGAGAGGCGGGGAGGGTTGTACTGGCGTCACTGGCGGGGACTGCTCCATGGCTGGCGAGGTGGCATTATAGCGAGCGTTGCGCGGCGGTTCATTAAGGCCGACCCCGCCTCTATAATGGCCGGCCATTGTCACAGCCCCGGAATCTCCATGACCGTCCGCACCCGCATCGCGCCCTCGCCAACCGGTGATCCCCATGTGGGCACCGCCTACATCGCCCTGTTCAACCTGTGTTATGCCCGCCAGCACGGCGGCCAGTTCGTATTGCGCATCGAGGACACCGATCAACTGCGCAGCACGACAGAGTCGGAGCGGATGATTCTCGACTCCCTACGCTGGCTGGGTCTGGAGTGGGACGAGGGCCCCGATATCGGCGGTCCCCATGGACCCTACCGCCAAAGCGAGCGCACCGACATCTATCGGCGACACGCCATGGAGCTGGTGGAAAAGGGCCACGCCTTCTACTGTTTCGCCACCGCCGAGGAACTGGACGACATGCGCCGCGAACAGATGGCGCGGGGCGAAACCCCCAGGTACGACGGCCGAGGACTGCGCCTGACCCAGGAGGAAGTGCGCTCGCGGCACGAGACCGGCACGCCCCATGTGATTCGCATGAAAGTGCCGGAGGAGGGGGTCTGTGTCTTCCGTGACCGCTTGCGGGGTGAGATCGAAATTCCCTGGAGTCAGGTGGACATGCAGGTGCTGCTCAAGGCGGATGGCTTGCCCACCTATCACCTGGCCAATGTGGTGGACGACCACCTGATGGCCATCACCCATGTCATTCGCGGCGAGGAATGGATCAACTCGGCTCCCAAGCACCAGTTGCTCTATCGGTATTTCGGCTGGGAAATGCCCGAGCTGTGTCACATGCCCCTGTTGCGCAACCCCGACAAAAGCAAGCTCAGCAAGCGCAAGAACCCCACCAGCATCTCCTTTTACCAGGCCATGGGATATCTGCCAGAGGCGCTGCTCAACTATCTCGGGCGGATGGGTTGGTCGATGCCCGACGAGGAGGAAAAATTCTCGCTGGCGCGGATGATTGCCCATTTCGACCTGGACCATGTGCACCTCGGTGGTCCC
>JBJHDJ010000164.1:0-6020 GCA_050486485.1 Porticoccaceae bacterium | reverse complement strand
AGGTTGATGCCCTTGCCCGGGTACAGGGTGCCGCCGTGGCGCACACGGGTGATGATGCGGCCATTCTCAACCGCTTCGATGGCCAGTTCCAGGCGGCCGTCGTCCAGCAGCAGAATTTGTCCTGCACGGCAGTCCTCCGCCAGCTGCGGCCAGGTCACGCCCACCTGGCGGTCGTCCCCCTGGTCGCGGCCCAGCCGGGTGTCGAGCACGAAGGGCTCGCCGGGGACGAGGTTGGCGGAACCGCTGGCAAAGCCGGCGATGCGGATCTTGGGACCCTGCAGGTCGCCGAGGATCGCCACCTGGATATCGAGCCTGGCGGCGGCTTCGCGGATGCGCTCGCAGCGCAGGCGCTGGTCATCGGCGCCGCCGTGGGAAAAGTTCAGGCGAAAGACATTGGCGCCGGCGCGGATCAATGCCTCGATGGTGGCGGGATCCGAGCTGGCGGGGCCCAGGGTGGCGATGATCTTGGTGCGCTTTGACATTGTATAACCTTGTCTGGTCGCAGGGTCGACGGGCGCTCATTGTAGTCGAGCAAGCCCATCAGGGTGCGGGAAAGTTGTCCGGCAGGTCGCCGAGGTCGGCGATATGCAGGGTTTTCCGCCGGCTGCCCCGGCCCCGCACCAGGGTGACCCGGTTGCTGGCCACCCCCAGGGTGGTGGCGAGGAAGCGAACCAGTTGCTGATTGGCCCTGCCGTCAACCGGAGGCGTGGCCACCTGGATCTTCAGCCGTCCTCCGTGCAGGCCGGCGATGGCGTCCCGGGAGGCGCCGGGCTGGACATGGCAGTGCAACAGCAGCCCGTCGGCAACTTTTTCCATGTAGATCACGACCGTCGTTCAGAAACCCGGCACCGCCCACCCCGGCAGCCGCGCGGCATTGGCGGCATGGGTGAGGAAAATGCGCAGCATGTTGAGCATGATGAACACGAAAATGGGCGATAGGTCGAGGCCGCCGAGGCTGGGGATGATCTTGCGGAACGGCGCCAGCACCGGCTCCATCAGTTGCCACAGCAGGGCGATGGCCGGGTGGGGATTGTGGGGCGCCACCCAGCTGAGGATGATGGCCGCCAGCAAGCCGTAGATATAGATGTTGATCAGCATCGACAGGATGCCGAGAAAGCCCCACCACAGCACCGACAGCACATTGATGAGGGGGTAGCCGTTCACCGAGGCGGTGAGCTGGATGGCGAGCCACTGCAGCAGCAGCGCCAGCACCACGCTGGCGAAGTCCACATTGCGGTAGGCGGGGAACAGCTTGCGCAACGGGTTGAGCAGGGGGGCGGTGGCCTTGTGGGCGAATTGGGACACGGGGTTGTAGAAATCCGCCCGGCACAACTGCAGGAGAAAGCGCAGCATGATGACGATCAGGTAGATGGAGGCAAAGGCCTGTATCAGGAAGGTTCCCACATCGTTGAAGGCATTCATGATTACTGGTCTCCCTTGGCGGTTGCCGTGGTGCTGAAATCGCTGGCCATGTCACGGGCCCTGTCCCGGGCCGCGGTCATGGCGTCGGCCACGAGGCCCGGCAGGTTGCCCGCCATGAAGGCGTCGATGGCCCGCTCGGTGGTGCCTCCCGGCGAGGTCACGCGGCGGCGCAGCTCCGCGGCCTCCACGTTACCCTCCGCCGCCATGGTGGCGGCCCCCAGCGCGGTTTGCAGGGTGAGCTGGCGGGCCGTGTCCGAACTCAGGCCGAGGGTTTCGGCGGCGCTTTGCATCGCCTCCATCAACAGGAAGAAGTAGGCCGGCCCGCTACCGGACAGGGCGGTGACCGCGTCGATATCGCTCTCCCGGTCCAGCCAGGTCACCAGGCCCACGGCGCGGAACAGCTGTTCCGCCAGGGTTTTCTGGCCGGCGTTCACCTGGGGGGAGGCGAACAGGCCGCTGGCGCCCTGGTGAACCAGGGCGGGGGTATTGGGCATGCAGCGGATAATGGGCATGTCCCCCCCCAGCCAGCCCTGCAGCGCGGCGACGGGAATGCCCGCGGCGATGGACACCACCACCGGGCGGTGGCAGAGGGCCCCGGCGAGTTCCCCCGCGACGGCAGCCATCACCTGGGGCTTGACCGCCAGCACCACCAGGTCGGACCCGGCGCAGGCGGCTGAATTGTCGCTGAACACCGCCACGCCGAAGTCGCTTGCCAGTGTCGCGCGGGCGCTTTCCAGGGGCTCGCTGACGCGGATGGCGCCGGGCTCGAAGCCTTTTTGCACCAGCCCGCCGATCAGGCTGCGGGCCATGTTGCCGCCGCCGATGAATGTGATGTTTGCCTTGGTCAAGAAAGGTTCTCCAGTGTTTTGGGTGGGCGCTCGCCGAAAATGGCCGTGCCGATTCGCACCAGGGTGGCGCCCTCGGCCACCGCGGCCTCCAGGTCGTCGGACATGCCCATGGACAGTGTGTCGAGGTCCGTCAGGGCGGGCTGCCGGCTACGAAGGGTAGCAAGCAGTTGCGCCAGGTGAAAGAACGGAGCGCGTTGCCCCTGCCAATCATTCCTCGGGGCGGGGAGGGTCATCAGCCCCCTGAGGCGAAGGTTGGGCAGGGCGGCGACCGCCACCGCCAGGGCCTCGGCGTCGTCCGCGGCCACCCCCGCCTTGCTGGCCTCGCCATCGATATTGATCTGAAGGCACACCTCAAGCGGTGGCAGGTGGGCAGGGCGCTGACTGCTCAGCCGTCGCGCCACCTTGAGGCGGTCGATACTGTGCACCCAGTGGAAGTGGGTGGCGATGGCTTGGGTTTTGTTGGACTGGATGGGACCGATGAAATGCCAGCGGATATCCAGATCCCGCAGCGCGGCCATCTTGTCCAGGGCTTCCTGTGCATAGTTCTCGCCGAAGTCCCGCAGGCCTTGGGCGTGGGCGCGGCGGATGGCGTCGGCGTCCTGGGTCTTGCTCACCGCCAGCAGGGTAATGTCCGTCGGCGCGCGACCGGCGGCTCGGGCCGCCGCCGCCAGTCTCTCGCGGACATCCGTGATGTTGCGGGCCATATTGATGTCGTGGGCCATATTCGTCATATACTTGGGTGCGTTTGCCGTTTATGGCGAAACGGCGCAATGACAACGGTTGGGAAGAATCAGATGGATATCACCGAACTACTGGCGTTCAGTGTCAAGCAGGGGGCTTCCGACCTCCACTTGTCGGCCGGCCTGCCCCCCATGATCCGCATCGATGGCGACATCCGGCGCATCAACCTGCCGCCGCTGGAGCACAAGGAAGTTCATAGTTTGATTTACGAGATCATGAATGACAAGCAACGCCGGGACTACGAGGAGTTTCTCGAAACGGATTTTTCCTTCGAGGTACCGGGGGTGGCGCGCTTTCGGGTCAACGCCTTCAACCAGAACCGCGGCGCCGGCGCGGTGTTCCGCACCATCCCCTCGCGGGTGCTGACCCTGGAGGATCTGGGTCTCGGCAATATCTTCCGCGAGGTGTCGCTGCTGCCCCGCGGCCTGGTGCTGGTCACCGGCCCCACCGGTTCCGGCAAGAGCACCACCCTGGCGGCCATGGTGGACTACATCAACCAGAACCGCTACCAGCATGTGCTCACCATCGAGGATCCCATCGAATTCGTTCACGAGAGCAAGAAGTGCCTGGTGAACCAGCGCGAAGTCCACAAGGATACCCACGGCTTCAACGAGGCCCTGCGCTCGGCCCTGCGGGAGGATCCGGACATCATCCTGGTGGGCGAGATGCGCGACCTGGAGACCATTCGCCTGGCGCTCACCGCCGCGGAAACCGGGCACCTGGTGTTCGGCACGCTGCACACCACTTCGGCGGCCAAGACCATCGACCGTATCATCGATGTGTTTCCGGCGGCGGAAAAGGACATGGTGCGCTCCATGCTGTCGGAATCCCTGCAGGCGGTATTCGCCCAGACCCTGATGAAAAAGGTGGGTGGCGGCCGGGTGGCGGCCCACGAAATCATGATCGGCACCCCGGCGATCCGCAACCTGATCCGCGAGGACAAGGTGGCGCAGATGTATTCCGCCATTCAGACCGGCGCCGCCCACGGCATGCAGACCATGGACCAGTGCCTGCACAAGCTGGTCAAGCAAAAGCTGGTGTCCCGGGAGGTCGCCCGCGAGAAAGCCAGGACTCCCGACGATTTTTGATGTCAGGGCGTTTTGGGGGGATAATCGGAGCCACCCTGTCACACAAGTGAGGGAGGAAACAAGATGGAACTCAACAGCCTGCTCAAACTGATGGTCGACAAGGGCGCGTCGGACCTATTCATCACCGTCGGCGTCCCTCCCTCGGTGAAAATCAACGGCAAGGTGCTACCGGTGGGCAAGACGCCCCTGTCCATGGACATGGCCCGGGAGGTGGTGGAGGGCATCATGGACGACAGCCAGAAACAGGAGTTCCACCGCTCGAAGGAGCTCAATTTCGCCATCGGTTCGGAGTGGGGGGCCCGCTTCAGGGTCAGCGCCTTCTACCAGCGCAACGATGTGGGCATGGTGATGCGCCGCATCGAGACGGTGATTCCCACCGTGGAGGAGCTGTTGTTGCCGCCGGTGCTGAGCGACCTGGTGATGACCAAGCGCGGCATCATCATCTTCGTCGGCGCCACCGGCACCGGCAAGTCCACCTCCCTGGCGGCCATGATTGGCCATCGCAACCGCAATTCCAAGGGCCATATCATCTCCATCGAGGACCCCATCGAATTCGTCCACCAGCACGAGGGGTGCATCATCACCCAGCGGGAAGTGGGGGTGGACACGGAGTCCTTCGAGGTGGCCCTGCGCAATACCCTGCGACAGGCCCCGGATGTGATCCTGATCGGCGAAATCCGCACCCGGGAGACCATGGAGCACGCCATCACCTTTGCCGAAACCGGCCACCTGGTGCTCTCCACCCTGCATGCCAACAACGCCAACCAGGCCCTCGACCGCATTCTGCATTTCTTCCCCGCCGAGCGTCACCCCCAGCTGTGGATGGACCTGTCGCTCAACCTGCGGGCCATGATCGCCCAGCAACTGGTGCCGACCGTGGACGGCAAGGGGCGGCGTGCCGCCGTGGAGATTCTCATCAATACCCCGCTGGTGTCGGATCTGATCCGCAAGGGCGAGGTGCACAAGCTCAAGGAGTTGATGGGGCGCTCCACGGAACAGGGCATGCAGACCTTCGATCAGGCCCTGTACCGCCTCTACAGCGAGGGCATCATCTCCTACGAGGACGCCCTCGCCCACGCCGATTCGAAGAACGACCTGAGGTTGCTCATCAAGCTCAACAACGAGACGGATACCGGCGTGCTGTCCACGGTGGCGGATGATTTGCTGATGGCCGACGACGACCCGGAGACCCTGAGTATTTACAGGCCTTGAGGAACTGCGGTAAAAAACCTTTCCTCAGGGCCTGAGGCCGATGTGGGTGTCCGCCAGCCAGGTTTCGAGAATCACCTGGGCGGCGATATCGTCCACCGGGGCATCCCGGTAACTCTCCCGGTGGCCGGCGCGGGCCTTGGCCTCCCGCGAGGACAGCCGCTCATCCACCATCAGCACCGGCACGCCAAAGCGTCCGTGCAGGCGCCTTGCAAACCGGCGCGCCGCGACGCAAAGCGCCCCCTCGCTGTCGTCCATGTTGAGGGGCAGGCCCACCAGCAGGGTGTCGGGCCGCCATTCGCCGATCAGCTTTTCCACCGCCGACCAGTCCGGCTGCCCCTGGCGGGCTTTGAGCACCGCCAGGGGCCGGGCGGTGCCCGTCAGGGATTGGCCCACCGCGCAGCCGATATGGCCGAGGCCGTAATCGAAGGCCAGGACGGTGATCGCCCCCGGTTCAGGCATGCCCTACCTGGGGGCTGAGGCGGTCCAGGTCGACACCGATACGGGCCGCCGTGGCCCGCGCCCGTTCGGGAAAGGGCGTGTCGAAGATGATGTGGGGGTCGGCGGGAATGCTCAGCCAGGCGTTGTCGGCTATTTCCCGCTCCAGTTGGCCGGGGCCCCAGCCGGCGTACCCCAGGGTGATGTAGCTGTCCAGGGGGCCCTGGTCCTTGGCGATATCGAGAATGATGTCCCGCGACGCGGTGATGCACAC
>JBJHDJ010000163.1:0-6052 GCA_050486485.1 Porticoccaceae bacterium | reverse complement strand
GCCACCAATGTGAACACGGTGGCCATCGGCAACGATGCCAGTGCCTCCGGGGCCAATGCCAATGCCCTGGGCCTCGGCTCGGATGCCAGCGGCGACAACAGCGTGGCCGTGGGTACCGATGCCAGCGCCGACGGCGAGGCCGCCCTGGCGGTAGGTGCTGGAACCGTGGCGCAAGGCGATTCCGCCACGGCGGTTGGTGACCGCGCCGCCGCCACCGCTGCCGATGCCACCGCCCTGGGTCAGCAGGCCCAGGCCAGCGGCCAAGGCTCACTGGCGTCAGGTTATCAGGCCGAGGCCAGCGGCGAAGGCTCCGTGGCCAGTGGTCGCAACGCCCAGGCCAGTGGGGAGGAAGCCGTGGCGGTGGGCAGTGGCGCCACCGGCAATGGTTTCCACGCCAGTGCCTTCGGCCGCGGCGCCAGCGCTTCCGGTATCTACAGCTCGGCGATTGGCGCCGGGGCCAATGCGTCAGGTCCCAATGCCACCGCCATGGGAGCCGGTGCCCAGGCCAGCTACGAGAACAGCACCGCCATTGGCTACAACGCCCAGGCCAACGCCCACAATTCCGTGGCGGTCGGCGCGGGCTCCATTGCCAATCAGGAGAATACCTTCTCCGTTGGCGCGGAAGGCGCGGAGCGTCGCATCACCAATGTGGCGCCCGGTGTCTACGGCACCGATGCGGTGAACATGGATCAGTTCCGCTGGCTGGATCGCAAGGTGGATCGCAACCACAACAAGGCCATGGCTGGCATCGCCATCTCCAATGCCATGCCCACCGTGCTGCCACGGGAAAGCAAGCGCTTTGCCATGACCGTCGGTGGTGGTTTCTACGGTGGCGAGGAGGCGATTGGTGTCACCGCCGCGGGCCGCCTGAGCGACCGGCTGTCCCTGCATGGTGGGTTCGGCGCGGCAACCAGCCAGAGCGAGTATGGTGGCAAGGTGGGTGTGACCCTGGAGTGGTAAGCGGGTCCATCCTGGGCTGGTGCTGCGGTGCAATGCCACGCCAGGCGGCTCTTGAACGCAAAAAAGGCGCCCCAGGTGGGCGCCTTTTTTGTGGGCGGGGATTTCTGTATCGGATGCCCGTCAAGGGAGTGGATGACGAGCGACCCCCATTGGCTGATATGCGGTCGGTTGGCCACGCCAGTCATGGCTTATGCTTGGGTTTGCGCCGGAGATCCGTGCCGTGAACCTGAGAATTCGCTTTTTACTGATTGCCGCCCTGGTGGTCATTGTCGCCTCGCTGGCCAGTTGGCTGGTGTTTCAGCGCATTGCCGAAGGCATTATCGAGCAGTGGGGAGTGCGCCTGGCGGAAATCCAGGTGCGCTATGACAGTGTCCGCATGCTCCAGCCCCTGGAGCGGGAGATCGCCCTGGCGCGGCAAATGGCGGACTCCACCGTGCTCAGGCGCTGGGCCGCAAACCCGGACGATGTCGAGATGAAGGCCCTGGCCCTGGAGGAAATGGAGAGCTTCCGCCGCAATTTCCGCGACGGCAATTACTTTGTCGCGCTGCTGGATTCGGGGGCCTATTATCACAACAACCATTTGAACGCCTACGCCGACCAGCCATTGCGCTATCACCTCAGTCCGGACAACCCCGACGATGCCTGGTTCTACATGCTGGTCGAGCAGGAGCGAGAGTTTCATCTCAATGTCAATCCGGACCAGGAGCTTGGAGTAACCAAGTTGTGGGTCGACATGCTGCTCAGGGATGGCGACAGGATCCTGGGCATCGTCGGTACCGGGCTCGACTTGCAGGGCTTTCTCGAACAAGTGGTGGACCCCGGTCAGCCCGGTATCAACTCGTTGTTTGTGGATCACAGCGGCGCCATTCAGTTGCACAGGGACGCCGCCATCATCGACTACGCCAGCATCGTCAAGCCCGAGGGCCAGAAAAATACCCTGCAAGGGCTTTTGGATCGCGACAGCGACCGCCAGCGCATCACGGCGATGATGAACACCTTGCGCCAGCAGTCCACCCTGGGAGGCAAGGTGCTGAGCGAGTTCGTGATGATGGAGGGACGGCGCTATCTGGCGGGCATCGTCTACATACCCGCCGTGGACTGGTATGAGGTGACACTGCTCGATCTCGCCGAACTGATGCCGGTGAACACCTTCATGCCGGTTGCCGTGGCCTTTACCCTCTCACTGCTGCTGTCGCTGTTGCTGATGCAGCTTGCTCTACGCCGCTATGTGCTAAAACCGGTCCAGTCGCTGGAACAGGCGATGATCGATCTGGAGGAAAGAGGTGGCACGACCCTGGAACTGCCCCGTGATGGTGGCGAGATGGGCCGCCTGGCCAACCACTTCAAATCCATGTCCGCGGCCATTGCCAGCCACACCACGGAGCTGGAGGACAGGGTGCGGGAGAGAACCGCGGCGCTGCACCAGCTTGCCCGGGTGGATTCCCTGACGGGCCTGCTCAATCGCAGGGGTATGATGGAAGTGCTCGGCGACGAATTAGAGCGATCGGCGGTGGAGGGTTCCGGGTTTGGTGTGCTGCTGTGCGACCTCGATTATTTCAAAGCTCTCAATGACGCCAGTGGTCATGCCGCCGGCGATCAGGCCCTTTGCGAGGTTGCGCACATTCTCACGGAGGTGATCCGTGTCGAGGACGGGGCGGCCCGCTGGGGCGGTGATGAGTTCCTGGTGTTGCTGAGTCCCTGCGACGCGGCGACCCTGCAGGCCATCGGGGAGCGGATTCGTCAGCGGATAGAGCAGGCGATGGCGGACACGAACCGCGCCGTCACGGTGAGCATTGGCGCCTGCCAGGCACGGCCCGGCGAGAGTGTCGAGTCCCTACTGCATCGGGTTGACCTTGCCCTGTACGCGGCCAAGGACAATGGCCGCAACCAGGTGCATCAGGCGTCGGAGGTCCGCGGTGACCACGGCTCTGATAAGTCCGACGCCTACGGTTGAAGTTTGACCCTTGTCGCGTTTTATTCGGTGTCCTGCTCATCGAGCGGGCTAGCTGAATAGTTACTCATCGGTCGAACCGATACCCCAGTGCCTCTCCCAGGTGACTGGTCTGGATGCGGTCTCGCTCCTCCAGATCGGCAATGGTGCGGGCCACCTTCAGTACCCGGTGAAAGCCCCGCGCCGACAATCCCAGCCGTTCGATAGCCTTCTCCAGCAGTTGCTGCTCGGCATCGCCAAGGGCGCAGTGGCGCCATAGCTCCTCCCCGTGAAGGGCGGCATTGACCTTCCCCTGGCGGTGTTGTTGCCTGTGGCGGGCGACCAGCACCCTTTGCCGGACCATCGCGCTCGACTCGCCGCTGGCCCCTGGCCTGAGCAGCTCGCCATGGGGGATGGGTTGTACCTGTAGCTGGATGTCGATGCGGTCCAGCAGGGGACCGGAAATCCTGTCGCGGTAGCGGCTCACCTGATCCGGGGTGCAGCGGCAGCGCTCGCTGTTCAGGTAGCCGCAGGGGCAGGGGTTCATCGCCGCCACCAGTTGAAAGCGGGCGGGATAGGTGATGCGCGCGCGGGCACGGGACAGGTGGATCTCACCGGATTCCAAGGGCTCGCGCAACACCTCCAATACCCTGCGGGGAAACTCCGGCAATTCGTCCAGAAACAGCACGCCGTGGTGGGCGAGAGAGATCTCCCCCGGACGCGGTACACCGCCGCCACCCACCAGCGCGGGGGCCGAAGCGGTGTGATGGGGGGCGCGAAAGGGGGGGTGGTGAAAGGGCCGGCGCATTCCCAGGCCGGCCACCGAGTAGATGCTGGCCACTTCCAGGGCCTGCTCCTCGCCAAGGGATGGCATGATGCTGGAAAGGCGGCTGGCCAGCAGGGTTTTCCCCGTGCCTGGGGGGCCGGACAGCAGCAGGTTGTGCCCCCCCGCGGCGGCGATTTCCAGGGCGCGCCGCGCCTGGTGTTGGCCGATGACATCCGCCAGATCCAGGCTGTCAATGCCCCTTTCTGGAGGCGCCCCCGGGGGGAGCGCCTCGAGCAGCGCG
This sequence comes from Porticoccaceae bacterium, assembly GCA_050486485.1. Taxonomy (GTDB): domain Bacteria; phylum Pseudomonadota; class Gammaproteobacteria; order Pseudomonadales; family Porticoccaceae; genus NAT127. The sequence goes on along the minus strand of JBJHDJ010000163.1, from coordinate 2,095 downwards.
GCGCCCCGCAGATGGGCACAGACCTCCAGCAGGTGCCGGGCGGCATAGCTGGTGGTATTGCGGGCCAGGGCCGCCTCGTCGCTGTTTTCCGTGGGGATCACCAGCCGACGCCCCGCCCGGCCGCAGGCGATGGCGGTGGGAAGTATGCCGTCCACCGGGCGAAGTTCACCGTTGAGGGCCAACTCGCCGGCAAATTCATATCCCTGGAGGCTTGAGGGGGGCAGTTGTCCCGAGGCGGCGAGGATGCCGATGGCAATGGGCAAGTCGTAGCGGCTGCCCTCCTTGGGGATGTCGGCGGGGGCCAGATTGATGGTGATGCGCCGTGGTGGGAATTCGAAATGGGCATTGAGCAGGGCGCTGCGCACCCTGTCCTTGCTTTCCTTCACCGCTGTCTCCGCCATGCCCACGATACTGAGGCTGGGCAGGCCGTTGGACAGGTGAACTTCGACGGCGATGGCGGGGGCATGGATGCCCTGTTTGCTGCGGCTGTGGACAATGGCGAGTGACATGGTTTCACTTGAAGTTATGAGAGGTTAGTGTGTCATTGAGCTGCTTGTGTTGCCCTTGATGCCAGGAAGTACAAGTGCTGCGTCAATTTAATTTTGTTCAATGGTTTATATTTGTGGCCCTTCACCAAATAGAGTGGGTAGATTATCCTCGTCCTTATGAAAGATACACAGCTCTACAGCCAAATTCTCGGTATCCAGAAGCCCTGGAAGGTCACCTCGGTTCATGTGTCGCTCGAAGCCGATGAGGTAGAGGTACAGGTGCAACATGGTGGCGGCAAGCTCAACTGCCCGAAGTGCGGAAAAGTCTGTCCAGGATATGACAAGCGGCACCGACGCTGGCGCCACCTGGATACTTGCCAATTGAAGACCGTTCTGCTGGCCGACGTCCCGCGTGTTGAATGCGAGGAACATGGTGTCGTTACCGTTCAAGTCCCCTGGGCCGAGCCCGGCAGTAGCTTCACGGCCCTGTTTGAGGCGCTGGTTATTGATTGGCTCAAGGTGGCTTCGGTAAGCGCGGTGGCGGAGCGTTTGCGTCTCAGTTGGAATGCCGTGGATGGCATCATGCAGCGGGCGGTAAGGCGCGGCTTGTCTCGGCGCGAGGCTCTGCGACCGAAGCGGTTGAGCGTTGATGAGACTGCGTATCGCAAGGGCCATGAGTACATCACGGTGGTGACGGAACAGGAATCCGGAACGGTGCTGCACGTCGCGGAGGATCGGCTGACAACCAGTCTTGGCAGCTTCTACGAGCAGCTGGACGAGGATCAGTTGGGCGGTATCGAAGTGGTTTGCATGGACATGTGGCCTGCGTATGTCAAGGCAACACGACAAGCCCTCGACGGTGCCGATCGCAAGATTGCCTTCGACCGGTTTCATGTCGCGCAGTACCTGGGCAAAGGCGTTGATCAGGTGCGCCGCGATGAACATCGTCAGTTGCTCAAGGCCGGTGACCCGCAGCTGAAAGGCACCAAGTACCAGTGGTTGAGGAATCCGGCCAATATGAACTGGCGCCAGCGTCGGGCTTTCACAGCGTTGCGTCAGTCCAGCCTGAAAACGGCTCGTGCCTGGGCCATGAAGCAATTTGCGGCGCAATTGTGGCACTACCAGCACAGGACGTGGGCACTGAAGGGCTGGAAGCGCCTGATTGGCTGGATGGTTCGAAGCCGCTTGGCGCCTATGAAGAGGGTCGCGGCAACGCTGAACAATCACCTTTGGGGAATTATCAACGCAGTGGTTCTGAGAGCGGACAACAGTCATGCGGAAAGCATCAACAGCCGAATCAAGACGGTGAAGACGCGGGCCCGGGGATTCCGGAACATGTAGCGATTCCGGGATGCCATCTATTTTCATCTTGGCGGTCTTCAGCTGTATCCGGCTGGAATCCATCAATGATTACCCACTCTATTTGGTGAAGGGCCATATTTGTAGGATGGGTGGAGCGGAGCGATACCCATCGATGTCAACCCAATCGTTGCATAAATTTTCCAAATCTTGATCAAGCGGCGCGCTGAAGATGATCCAAATAATGCAACAACTCGGATTCGACAGCAGGATTGGCACTCATCGTCAGCGTCAGTTTTCCCTGAGGC
>JBJHDJ010000162.1:0-6095 GCA_050486485.1 Porticoccaceae bacterium | reverse complement strand
CAATCGCCCTCTCCCCGTCCCTCTCCCGCAAGCGGGAGAGGGGGAAAATAGCGCCGAAACTCTCTCCCCGTCCCCCTCCCGCACGTGGGAGAGGGGGAAAATCGCGCCGAAATGCTGAATTCAGCGCCTTTCAGCCCGGATAATCCCGCTGTACATGGCCGCGGTAGAGCTGGCGGGGACGGCCGATCCGGTAGGGGTTGCTGAGCATTTCGTTCCAGTGGGCGATCCAGCCCACGGTGCGACCGGTGGCGAAGATCACCGTCATCATCTCGGTGGGGATGCCGATGGCCTTCATGATGATGCCGGAGTAGAAGTCCACATTGGGGTAGAGTTTTTTCTCGACGAAATACTCGTCCTCCAGGGCGATCTGCTCCAGGCGCTTGGCGATCTTCAGCAAGGGATCGTTCTCCAGCCCCAGCTCCCCCAGTACCTCGTCGCAGGTCTTTTTCATGACCTTGGCACGGGGGTCGAAGTTCTTGTACACCCTGTGTCCAAAGCCCATCAGGCGGAACGGATCGTTCTTGTCCTTGGCGCGCTTGATGAATTCGTCGATATTCTTCTCGTCGCCGATCTCCCGCAGCATTTCCAGCACCGCCTGGTTGGCGCCGCCGTGGGCCGGCCCCCACAGGGCGGCGATGCCGGCGGCGATACAGGAGTAGGGATTGGCGCCGGAGGAGCCGGCCAGTCGCACGGTGGAGGTGGAGGCGTTCTGCTCGTGGTCGGCGTGGAGCAGGAAGATCAGGTCCATGGCCTTGGCCAGCACCGGGTTGATCTCGGCATTGCGGTCGCAGGGGGTGCCGAACATCATGTGCAGGAAGTTTTCCGAATAGCTCAGGCTGTTGTCGGGGTACATGTAGGGCTGGCCGATGTAATGCTTGTGACACATGGCCGCCAGGGTGGGCATCTTGGCGATCAGGCGGTGCGCGGTGATCAAACGATGGGCGGGGTCGTTGATGTCCATGGAATCGTGATAGAAGGACGACAGCGCGCCGACCACGCCGCACAGCATGGCCATGGGGTGGGCGTCGTAACGAAAGCCGGAAAAAAAGTTTTCGATGGAGCGGTTAACCATGGTGTGCATGCGGATGATTTCTTCGAACTCGCTGTATTTTTCGGGGGTAGGGAGTTCGCCGCGCAGCAGCAGGTAGCAGGTTTCGAGGTAGGTGGATTTTTCGGCGAGCTGTTCGATGGGGTAGCCGCGGTGCAGCAGGATGCCCTTGGCGCCATCGATATAGGTAATCTCGCTTTCGTGGGCGGCGGTGGTGCCATAGCCTGGATCGAAGGTAAAGAAATTGTTGGCGAGGAGGGGGCTTACATCGATCACATCCTGTCCCAGCGTACTCTCGTGGATGGCGAGTTCCAGCGGGGAGTCGACCCCATCGATCGTGAGGTGGGCTTTTCTGTTGCTCATGCATGTCTCCAGCAGATTCAGGAAGGCGGCCGCGGGGCCCCCGATGTGAAGTGAGGCGACCAACTATAGCCAGAATGCTTTCAATGTCAATTTGCCATACAACTGTGTTGACCATCGAAAGACCAGCGGTCGGGACAGGCGACGATTGCCCAAGAAGGCAATCGGCCATTCCCGCAGGGACAGGGAATCCGCCGCCAAAAGCCCGCCCCGGCCGCCCGGCGACGAGCTGAACGAATTGTAATTACAGGTGCGCCCTCCTATAATTCTGCCGTTTTCTGCTGAGGGGAAACCAGTCCTGCGCGACTGGTTCTTTTGTTTCATACCGTCACCCAAACCCGTTCGGGCCTAGAGGATACCCTGCCGTGACCGCAAAACGACCTGTCAACCTGGATATAGGGACGATCAAGCTCCCTGTCACCGCGATTGTCTCGATCCTGCACCGTATATCCGGCGTGATCCTTTTCGCCGTCGTCGCCATCCTGTTGTGGACCCTGGACCTCAGCCTTTCCGGTGAAGAGGGCTTCGCCGCCGTGCGGGAGTGCCTCTCCAGCCCCGTGGCCAAGGTGGTGCTGTGGGGCTGCCTGGCGGCGCTGGCCTATCACCTGGTGGCCGGCATCCGTCACCTGATCATGGACATGGGTATCGGCGAGTCCCTGGAAGGGGGGCGCCTGGGGGCCAGGCTGGCACTGGTGGTCGCGGTGGTTCTGATGCTTCTCGCGGGGGTCTGGGTATGGTAACCAATGTCACAAGCTTTGGCCGCAGTGGCCTCTCCGACTGGCTCACCCAGCGGGTCACCGCGGTCATCATGGCCGCCTACACGGTTTTCCTGGTGATCTACCTGCTGTGCAACCCGGATCTCACCCACGCCCAGTGGGCCGGATTGCACCAGAACATCTTCATGAAACTGTTCAGCCTGGCCACCATTCTCTCCATCGCCGCCCATGCCTGGATCGGGCTGTGGGCGGTGCTCACCGACTATGTCACCGTGCGGCTGATGGGCGCCAAGGCCACGGCCCTGCGGGTGGTTCTGCAGATCGGCATGATTACCGTCGTCCTGGCCTATGTGGTCTGGGCTATTGATATTCTCTGGGGAATCTGAATCCATGGCTATTAGAACCATTTCCTTCGATGGCGTGATCGTGGGCGGCGGCGGCGCCGGCATGCGCGCCGCCCTGCAACTGGCCCAGTCCGGCTACAAGACGGCGGTGATCACCAAGGTATTCCCCACCCGTTCCCACACCGTTTCCGCCCAGGGCGGCATCACCTGCGCCATCGCCAGCGCCGACCCCAACGACCAGTGGGAATGGCACATGTACGATACCGTCAAGGGCTCCGACTATATCGGGGACCAGGACGCCATTGAGTACATGTGCTCGGTGGGTCCCGAGGCGGTTTTCGAGCTGGAGCACATGGGTCTGCCGTTCTCCCGCACCGAGGAGGGGCGTATCTACCAGCGGCCCTTTGGCGGCCAGTCGAAGAATTTCGGCGAGGGCGGTCAGGCGTCCCGCACCTGCGCCGCCGCCGACCGCACCGGCCACGCTCTTCTGCATACTCTTTATCAGTCCAACCTCAAGAACAACACCGTGTTTCTCAACGAGTGGTTCGCGGTCGACCTGGTGAAGAACCAGGATGGCGCCGTGGTGGGGGTCATCGCCATCGACATGGAGAGCGGTGAAACCGTCTTCGTCAAGTCCAAGGCCACGGTGTTCGCCACCGGCGGGGCGGGGCGCATCTACGCCTCCACCACCAATGCCCACATCAATACCGGCGACGGTATCGGCATGGCCCTGCGCGCGGGGGTGCCGGTCCAGGATATCGAGATGTGGCAGTTCCACCCCACCGGCATCGCCGGCGCCGGCGTGCTGGTCACCGAGGGTTGCCGCGGCGAGGGCGGCTACCTGGTGAACAAGGACGGCGAGCGCTTCATGGAGCGCTACGCCCCCAACGCCAAGGATCTGGCGGGCCGCGATGTGGTGGCCCGTTCGATGATTCTGGAAATTCTCGAGGGACGCGGCTGTGGCCCCGAGGGGGATCATGTACACCTGAAACTCGACCACCTGGGCGAGGAAGTGCTGCACAGCCGCCTGCCGGGCATCTGTGAGCTGTCCATCACCTTCGCCCATGCCGATCCCGTCAAGGAACCCATACCCGTGGTGCCAACCTGTCACTACATGATGGGCGGCATCGCCACCAACATCCACGGCCAGGCTCTCACCCAGGACGCCAACGGCAACGATGTCATCGTTCCCGGCCTCTACGCCTGCGGTGAAGTGGCCTGTGTGTCGGTGCACGGCGCCAACCGTCTCGGCGGCAATTCCCTGCTCGATCTGGTGGTGTTCGGTCGCGCTTCCGGATTGTTCATCGAGAAGGCCCTGCGGGAAGGCATCGACCAGCGCGAGGCCTCGGCCACCGATGTGGAAGCCGCCATGGCCCGTCTCGACAGGGTCAACGGTTCCAGCCAGGGGGAGAGTTCAGCGGTGCTGCGCAAGGAGCTGCAGAGCATCATGCAGAACTACTTCGGCGTCTTCCGTCGCGGCGACTACATGCAGGAGGGCATCAAGAAACTGGCGGATCTGCGCCCGCGCATCGAGAATGTTCATCTTCAGGACAAGAGCAACGCCTACAACACGGCGCGCATCGAGGCCCTGGAGCTGCAGAACCTGCTGGAGGTGGCGGAGGCCACCGCCATTGCCGCCGAGGAGCGCAAGGAGAGCCGCGGCGCCCACGCCCGGGAGGACTACACCGAGCGTGACGACGCCAACTGGCTGTGCCACTCCATGTACTTCCCGGACAGCAAGTCGGTGGGCAAGCGCGCGGTGAATTTCACCCCCAAGACCCGCCCCGGTTTTGAACCCAAAATCCGCACCTATTAACAGGCAGGGTATTTTCCATGTTGAAAGTCAGCGTATACCGATACAACCCTGAAACCGACAGCGCCCCCAGCATGAAGGACTACGAGCTGGATACCGGCGGCAAGGATCTGATGGTGCTCGATGTCCTGGAAATGCTCAAGGCGCAGGACTCCACCCTGGTCTTCCGGCGCTCCTGCCGCGAAGGGGTCTGTGGTTCCGACGGGCTGAATATTTCCGGCAAGAACGGCCTGGCCTGCATCACTCCGCTGTCCGCCTGTGTCAAGGACAACCGCCTGGTGCTGCGCCCGCTGCCCGGCCTGCCGGTGATCCGCGACCTGGTGGTGGACATGGCCCAGTTCTATGCCCAGTACGAGAAAATCCAGCCCTACCTGCTGAACAATACGCCGGCGCCGGCCATCGAGCGGCTCCAGTCCCCCGAGGACCGCGCCAAGCTGGATGGCCTCTATGAATGTATACTGTGCGCCTGCTGTTCCACCAGTTGCCCATCCTTCTGGTGGAACCCGGACAAGTTCATTGGCCCGGCGGGGCTGCTACAGGCCTACCGCTTCCTGGCGGACAGCCGCGACACCGCCACCGAGGAGCGCCTGGCCAAACTCGATGATCCCTTCAGCGTGTTCCGCTGCCACGGCATCCAGAATTGCGTGGCGGTCTGTCCCAAGGGGCTCAACCCCACCCGCGCCATCGGGCACATACGCAACATGCTGTTGAGAAGTGGCACCTGACGGCAACGGTAATACTCCGGGGCGCTTGACGCCCCGGGCAGTCACGGCCAGCGGAGCTCGGGCAGCGCCCGGCATCCATGCCGAGATCCTGTGAACTGGCCCAAAACGGCGGAAAACGGCAGGAAGTAACGATGCACGACACCATCATGGAGCACTTCTACAGGACCTCCGTGTTTTCCGGTAGCAACGCCGGCTACATCGAGGATCTCTACGAGATCTACCTGCATGACGCCAACGGGGTGCCGGAACAGTGGCGGCACTTCTTTGACAGCCTGCCCAGGGTGGTGGACGGGGCAGCGACGGATACCTCGCACCAGACCATTCGCAATCATTTCGAACTGCTCGGCAGGCGCCGCGCCCGGCCCATCCCGGCCCCCGGCTCCGGTGGCATCAACATCGAGCACGAGCGCAAGCAGGTCAAGGTGCTGCAGTTGATCGCGGCCTATCGCAGCCGCGGCCACAAGCAGGCGCAACTGGATCCCCTGGGGCTGATGGTGAGGGATCCCGTGCCCGACCTCGACCTTCAGTTCCACGGTCTCACCGATGCCGACCTGGATACCACTTTCCAGTCCAGCACCCTCTATATCGGCAAGGAAGAGGCCACGCTGAGGGAAATCGTCGACGCCCTCAAGGCCACCTACTGCCGCCATGTGGGCGTCGAGTTCATGCATATCACCTCCTTCGACGAGACCCAGTGGCTGCAGCAGCGCATCGAGAGCGTGCGTTCCCAGCCCCATTACGGCGCCGCCGAGCGCATCGAGGTGTTGCAGCGGCTGACCGCCGCCGAGGGCCTGGAAAAACACCTTGACTCGAAATTTCCCGGTACCAAGCGCTTTGGCCTGGAGGGGGGAGAGAGCCTCATCCCCATGCTCGACGGCCTGATCGACAGGGCCGGTGGCTATGGCGCCAAGGAAATCGTGCTGGGCATGGCCCATCGCGGCCGCCTCAATGTCCTGGTCAATATCATGGGCAAGAACCCGGCGGAACTGTTTGACGAATTCGCCGGAAAGCGCCTGATCAATACCTCGGGCGATGTGAAATACCACCAGGGATTCTCCTCCAATCGCCACACCAGTGGCGGGGAGGTGC
>JBJHDJ010000161.1:0-6146 GCA_050486485.1 Porticoccaceae bacterium | reverse complement strand
GGGTGTTGCGCCAGCAGGTCGGGGATAACCTCTTCTTGCAGGTTGTCTCGCACGGAGGCATCCAGCATTTTCCAGGTGGTGCTACGGCGATTGAGCAACTGGTCGGCGGGCAGACGGTCGAGCCAACTGGCGAGAGTCTCCCTGTCGATGCCATCGTTGCGCAGGTCGTGGTACTGGTAGTCGATGCCCTGCTGCTCCAGCCAGCGGCGCGCCTTGCGCACCGTGTCGCAGGTGGTGATGCCGTACAGTGTCATGGTTTGGGTGTGCGCCTTGTCGTGGTCGATGACTGGCTCATCGCCCCCTTGCCGGGGCCGTCACCAGACTGTCATCATTCCGTAGTTTGATGGGGGCGTGAGCATAGCAAAATCGCCCACGCTATTCACTGACAGGGCCCGATGAGTTGATGAAAAGCCTGCTGCTGATACGCCACGCCAAATCCTCCTGGAAGGATCCGTCCCTCACCGATTTGCAGCGGCCCTTGAAAAAACGCGGCATTCGCAACGCTCGCGACATGGCGCAACGCCTCGCCAAGCTCGATCACGGCGTCGAGCGGGTGTTCTCCAGCCCCGCCAAACGCACCCTGGAGACCCTGGAGTTGATGGAGGAAGCCACCGGCTTTGGCGCCGGTAGGGTGGAGGTGGTGGCCGAGTTGTACAGCTTCGACTACGACGATGTGATGATCACCCTGCGCAAGATCGACGACCGCTGGCAGTCCATTGCCGTGGTGGGCCACAATCCGGCCATCACCGACCTGGTGAACTTCCTTGCCCTGGAGCATATCGCCAATATTCCCACCTGTGGGGTTGCCCTGCTGCGCCTCGATATCAAGCGCTGGCGAGACCTCAAGGCGGGCTGTGCCCGCCTCGACCACTACGATTATCCCAAGAGCGACACCGACAGCGACGAATAGCGAGTCGTTTGGCCATGAGGGCCGAAGCCAGGGGTTTTGATTTGCCCATTCGTCATGACATGGGGTGATGCGGCCCCCCGTACTTCCCTCAAACTCCCATGTAGCCCAACCCGCGGCCCCTTGCCCTTGGTTGCCGTTTCCCAGCCCCTCGCGAGTTGCTGGTCCTGGGCTGCCGGAACCCTGAAAACAACATTTTCACGAATGTGGCAAAGCCCGTGACGATGCCGGTTGCCAGTTGACGGGCGTGGCCCCGATAATTGCCGTCCTTTCAGGCCTCGGGCATGCCATGGCACCCACATCCAGCAGCAAGGTCATCGTCGGCAACCAGGAGTGGTGCCGCCTCGCGGCCCTTGGCATTCCCGCCATCAAGGCGCGAGTGGATTCCGGCGCCAAAACCTCGGCGCTGCATGCCTTCAATATCAAGCCCTTCACCCGCGATGGCGAGCTGTGGGTGTCCTTCGAAGTGCATCCCCTGCAAAAAAACCGCAAGGTGCTGGTGAAATGCGAGGCGCCGGTGGTTGACAGGCGCAGCGTGCGCAGCTCCACCGGTGAGTCCGAAAAGCGCTTCGTGGTGCGCACGCCCCTCACCCTCGGGGGGGATACCTGGGAGGTGGAAGTCACCCTCACCAACCGGGACTCCATGGGCTACCGCATGCTGCTGGGCCGCGAGGCCATGAGCGGCCGCCTGCTGGTGGATCCGGATGTGAGCTTCCGCCTGGGGGAGGTGGGGCACCAGGAACTGCATCGGCATTACGACCGGGCGGAATTCATCCAGGGCGGCCTCAAGATCGCCGTGCTGGCCAGCAATCCGGAGCTCTACAGCAATGAGCGGCTGATGGAGGCGGGCCGCGAGCGCGGCCACGAGATGCTGTTTCTCAATATCCGCCACTGCTATATGAAACTCGATGCCGAGCATCCCGAGATGCACTACCGGGGCGGCACCTCCATCGGCGATCTCGACGCGGTGATTCCCCGCATCCGCCCCAGCATGACCCACTACGGCTGCTCCCTGTTGCGCCAGTTCCGCACCATGGGGGTCTTCTGCCTCAACGACGACGCTTCCATTGCCCGTTCCCGGGACAAGCTCTATTCCCTGCAGGCACTGCTCGATTCAGGGCTCAATATCCCCATCACCGGTTTTGCCAACTCGCCCCTCGATACCCAGGATCTCATCGGCATGGTGGGTGGCGCGCCACTGATCGTGAAATTGCTGGAGGGTACCCAGGGCCGCGGCGTGGTGCTGGCGGAGACCAACAAGGCGGCGGAGAGCGTGATCAACGCCTTCAAAAGCCTCAACGCCAATATCCTGGTGCAGGAATTCGTCAAGGAAGCCAAGGGCAAGGATATCCGCTGCTTTGTCATCGACGGCCGCGTGGTGGCCGCCATCGAGCGCGAGGCCGCCCCCGGTGAATTCCGCGCCAACCTCCACCAGGGTGGCCGTGCCTCCCTGGTCAAGGTCAGCCCCCAGGAGCGCCGCATTGCCGTCAAGGCCGCCAAGGCCATGGATCTGCGGGTGGCGGGAATCGACCTCATCCGCTCCTCCAAGGGCCCTTTGTTGCTGGAGGTCAACTCCTCGCCGGGCCTGGAGGGCATAGAATCCGCCACGGGCATCGACATCGCCGCCATGATCGTCGGCGCCATCGAGAAAAAGCTGGGGTGGAAGCGGTAGAGCGTGGGTCTGACGCTTGACGTCTGACGCATAAGCGTCGCGGCATCTATATCAACGCTTCATCTGTACCACAGGGGTTCTGCCAGTCCGGTTGCTGATGAAGTGGCACTCAAAAAGCGTCAGACGTCAGACGTCAGACGTCAGACGTCAGACGTCCGACTAAAGAAACCCACTACCCTGACAAACCCACCCAAGGCACAATCTCCCCAGGAACCCCTCACAAGGAACCACAATGAAAGTCTGGCATATCGCGATAGTGGTGGTCGTGCTGGCGGCGGGGCTGGTGTATTGGGCCACCCGTCCCGATCCGGTGGCCGTCAACCTGGTGGCGGTGGAGCGTGGCGCCGTGGAGCTGACGGTGTCCAATACCCGCGCCGGCACCGTGGAGGCCTGCCGGCGGGCGCGATTGTCCATGCCCATCGGCGGTCAGATCGACAGGCTGCCGGTGTCCGAGGGGGATCGGGTGGAGGAGGGCCAGTTGCTGATGGCCCTGTGGAACCTGGATCGCGCCGCCCGCCTCGCGGAAACCCGCGCCGCCCTGGTGTCGGCGACCCGCGACAGCGAGAGCCTGTGCATCGCCGCCGCCTCCGATCGCCGCGAGGCGCGGCGCCTGGAAGGGCTCGCCGAGCGCCGCCTGGTGTCCCAGGAGTCCGCCGACCTGGCCCACGCCCGCGCCGATGCCAGCAGCGCCAGTTGCGAGGCGGGCAAGGCGCGGCAACTGCAGGCCGAAGCCGCGGTACAGACCGCCGAGGCGCATCTGGCCCAGACGGAACTGCGGGCGCCCTTCGCCGGCGTGGTGGCGGATGTCACCGGCGAGGTGGGGGAGTATGTCACTCCGTCTCCGCCGGGCATTCCCACCCCGCCAGCCATCGATCTGGTGACCGACGACTGTCATTATATTTCCGCGCCCATCGACGAGGTGGATGCCTCGGACATCGATTTGGGCATGCCCGTGCGCATCACCCTCGACGCCTTTCGAGGCCGCGAATTTCCCGGCACCGTGACCCGCATTGCCCCCTATGTGATGGATTACGAACGCCAGGCCCGCACTGTCACCGTGGAGGCTCAGTTCGACGAGGTGCCGGGGGATATCCGCCTGCTGGCGGGTTACAGCGCCGATCTGGAGATCATCCTCGACAGCCACCCCGACACCCTGCGTCTGCCCTCCGAGGTGATACTGGAAGGGCGCGCGGTATTGCTGATCAACGAACGGGGCGTGCTTGAGCGCCGCGAGCTGGGCATCGGTCTCGCCAACTGGCGCTATACGGAGATCACCGGCGGCCTATCCCGGGGGGATCGGGTGGTGGCCAATGTCGGCGCGGCCGGTGTCGTCCCAGGGGCCAGGGCGCGGGTCGACGGGGCCCCGGATTCCCCATGAGCGGCGCGCTGATCGCCCTGCGGGGCGTCAACAAGCGCTACCTGATGGGGGAGCAGCCGGTGCGCGCCCTGCGGGATCTGGATCTCGACGTCGCCGCGGGCGAATACATCTCGGTGATGGGGCCGTCCGGTTCCGGAAAATCCACGCTTCTCAACATGCTCGGCCTGCTGGACAGGCCCGACTCCGGCAGCTACCGGCTGGCCGGCACCGCCACCGAAAAACTGCCGGAGGAGGCCCGCGCCGCCCTGCGCCGCGACAATATCGGCTTTATCTTTCAGGCGTTCCATCTGGTGGGCCGGCTCACCGCCTTCGAGAATGTGGAGTTGCCCATGGTGCTGGCGGGTACTCCCGCCAGCCAGCGCCGCGCGGCGGTGCGCTCAGTACTGGACATGGTGGGGCTGCTGGACCGTGCCCACCATCGGCCCGCTCAGCTCTCTGGCGGCCAGTTACAGCGGGTGGCCATCGCCCGCGCCATCGTCATGAAGCCGCGGTTGTTGCTCGCCGACGAGCCCACCGGCAACCTGGATCAGGCCTCGGGCCGTGACATCGTGTCGGTGCTGGAAAACCTCAACGGCGAGGGCATCACCCTGGTGGTGGTCACCCACGACGGCGACCTGGGCCGCCGCGCCCGGCGCCGTATCCGCATGGTGGATGGCGCCATCGTCGAGGATCACGGCGATGCGCCTCGCTGACCAGCTCCGCTTCAATTGGCAGGTGTTCAGTGGCAATGCCCTGCGCACTTTCCTGTTGTTGCTGGCGGTGTCCATCGGTGTCGCCGCGGTGGTGATGCTCACCAGCGTGGGAGAGGGGGCGCGACGCTTTGTCGACCGGGAGTTTTCCGCCCTCGGCAACCGCCTGGTGATCGTGCTGCCCGGCCGCACCGAGACCGTGGGCGGCCCGCCGCCCATGTTCGGCAATGTCACCCGGGAGCTCACCCTGGAGGATGCCGAGGCCTTGGGACGCTTGTCCGCCATACGCGATTTCGCCCCCATGATCGTCGGCACTTCCGCCGTGTCCCGGGGCCGGCTCTCCAGGGATGTGATGGTGGTGGGCACCACCAACGGTTTCTTCGCGGTGCGCCAGCTGCGGGTGGCCCAGGGCCAGATGCTGCCGCCGCGGGCCGCCAGCGATGCTCTTGGAGTGGCGGTTCTGGGTACTCGGGTGCGGGGCGAGCTGTTTGGCAACGAGCGCGCCGTTGGCGAGTGGATCCGGGTGGGGGACCGGCGCATGCGGGTCATCGGCGTGCTGGAGGATACCGGCCAGTCCATGGGCATCGACATGCGCGACATGGTGATCATCCCGGTGCGCACCGCCGAGCAGGTCTTCAATACCCGGGGACTGTTTCGGGTGATCCTCGAATTGCAACAGGGGGCCGACGAGGAGCGCGCCAAGGAGGGCATCTTTCGCGTCATCGGCGAACGCCAGGGCGGCGAGGCGGATATCACCATCGTCACCCAGGACTCCATGCTCAAGGCCTTCGACAATATTCTCTTGGCGCTGACCCTGGCGATTGGCGCCATCGGCGCCATCAGCCTGCTGGTGGCGGGAATCCTCATCATGAACATCAGCCTGATCTCCGTCAGCCAGCGCCGCGCCGAGATTGGCCTGCTCAAGGCCATCGGCGCCAGCCGCAGCCAGGTGCGGCAACTGTTTCTGGGTGAATCCCTGTTGCTGGTGTGCCTCGGCATCGTCGCCGGGGTGGCGGTGGCCTACGGTGCCGTGTTCACGGTGCGCGCCCTGTACCCGGTATTTCCCCTGATGCCACCCTGGTGGGCGGTGCCGGCCGCCGCTGTCACCGCTCTTGCCGCCGGCTTGATCTTTTCGTGGCTGCCGGCGCGGCGCGCGGCGGATATCGATCCGGTGTTGGCCATGCGGGGGATGGCGGGGTGACGGTGGCCGATGGCCTGCGCTGGGTGGCCAGGGCCCTGTGGGAGCAACGGGTGCGCTCCCTGCTGACCATCGTCGGCTTTGCCGTCGGCGTGGCGGCCATGGTGCTGCTCAGTTCCCTCGGTGAAGGCCTGCGCCTGTTCGTGCTCAAGGAGTTCACCCAGTTCGGCACCCACATTATCGCCGTCACCCCCGGCAAGACGGAAACCCAGGGCATGGGCGGTATTCTCAACACCACCCGGCCCCTCACCCTGGCGGATGCCGAGGCCATCGGCCGGCTGCCCGGGGTGGAGACGGTGGTG
>JBJHDJ010000160.1:0-6160 GCA_050486485.1 Porticoccaceae bacterium | reverse complement strand
ATCACCTACAGTCAGTTGATCGCCGGTCTGAAAAAGGCGGGTATCCAGCTCGATCGCCGGGTGCTGTCCGACATTGCCATCCACGACAAGGCCGCCTTTGCGTCCATCGTCGACAAGGCAAAAGCCGCCCTGGCATGATCGCAAGCCGGCTCCGCCGGCAGGCAAGCAATAGACAAAATGGGGAAAGGGCCGGTGTCCTTTCCCCGTTTTTTTGATTTCAGGTGGGAGATGAGCCAGCGATGTAAGCAGGCAAGGGGGAGGCGCCCTATCTCCCAACCGCCGTTACACCTCGATCCATCACACCGGTAACCGAAGGAAGGCACAATGGACAACCTGGCGACCCTTGCCGATGAAGCCCTCAATGCCGTCGATGCCGCGCCGGACATCGCCGCGCTCGACCATGTGCGGGTCGAGTATCTGGGCAAGAAAGGCAAGCTCACCGAACTCCTCAAGGGCCTGGGCAAGCTCTCCGCCGAAGAGCGCCCGGCTGCCGGCGCGCGTATCAACGAGGCCAAGGACAGGGTGCAGGCGCGCATCAACAGCCGCAAGCAGGCACTGGAAGCGGCGGCCATAGCCGCGCGGCTGGCCGCGGAGTCCATCGATATCACCCTGGCGGGGCGCGGCGTGGAGCAGGGCGGTCCGCACCCGATCACCCGTACGCTGGAGCGTATCGAGGGGTTCTTCCTGTCGGTGGGGTACCAGGTGGAAGAGGGGCCTGAAATCGAGGATGACTACCACAACTTCGAGGCCCTCAACATTCCCGCCCACCACCCGGCGCGGGCCATGCACGACACCTTCTATATCGACGCCTCCACGGTCTTGCGCACCCACACCTCGCCGGTCCAGGTGCGCACCATGGAGCGCCAGGCGCCGCCCATACGCATCATCTGCCCCGGGCGGGTATACCGCTGCGATTCGGATCTCACCCACACCCCCATGTTCCACCAGGTGGAGGGACTGGTGGTGGATCGCGATGTCAGCTTCGCCGACCTCAAGGGCACGGTCGACCAGTTCCTCAAGGCCTTCTTCGAGGCGGACCTGCCGGTGCGTTTCCGGCCCTCCTATTTTCCCTTTACCGAACCTTCCGCTGAAGTGGATATCCAGTGCACCAACTGCCGCGGCGCCGGCTGCCGCATCTGCAAGCACACCGGCTGGCTGGAGGTGATGGGTTGCGGCATGGTGCATCCCAAAGTGTTCGAGCACTGCGGCGTGGACGCCGAGCGCTACACCGGTTTTGCCTTTGGCATGGGGGTGGAACGCCTCGCCATGCTGCGCTACGGGGTGACGGACCTGCGGATGTTTTTCGACAACGACCTGCGCTTCCTCAGGCAGTTTTAATAGCAAGATGCGCGGGATGGCTCGCCGCGTATGATGGATTCCCCCGTAGGATGGGTTGAGCGCAGCGATACCCATCTTGCCATGAGTTGATGGGTATCGCTGCGCTCAACCCATCCTATAGTTGCAGCTAAAACAACTAATTGAACTAGATTTGTAAAGTAAATTAACAAGGCTTGAACCCCTATGAAATTCAGCGAATCCTGGCTCAGGGAATGGGTGAACCCCCCTATCGACGGCGCCGAACTGGTCAGCCGTCTCACCATGGCGGGCCTCGAGGTGGACTCGCTCGCGCCGGTGGCGCCACCCTTCAGCGGCGTGGTGGTGGGGGAGATCGCCGCCATCGAACCACACCCGGACGCCGACAAATTGCGGGTCTGCCAGGTAGTGGGTGGCCCAGATGGCCCGGTGCAGGTGGTATGCGGGGCGCCGAATGCGCGGCTGGGCCTCAAGGCGCCGTTCGCCACGGTAGGCGCCATCCTGCCCGGTGATTTCCACATCCGTCCCGCCAAGCTGCGGGGTGTGGAATCCGCCGGCATGTTGTGCGCGGAAAAGGAATTGGGCATCTCCGATGCCGACGACGGTTTGTGGGAGCTTCCCGCCGACGCCCCCGTGGGGATGGATCTGCGGGACTACCTGGGCCTCGACGACACCGTCATCGAGGTGGACCTCACCCCCAACCGCGGCGACTGCCTGAGTATCAAGGGCTTGGCGCGAGAAGTGGGTGTTCTTTGTAACCACAAGGTCGGCGAACCCGCCATGGGGCCGGTGGCCGCCGTTGTCGACGACACTTTCCCTATCGCCCTGGAAGCCGGTGAGCGCTGCCCCCGTTATGCCGGGCGGGTGATCCGCAATGTGGACGGCAGCCGTGCCAGCCCCCGCTGGCTGGTGGACAAGTTGCTGCGCAGCGGCGTGCGCAGCATCGATCCCATCGTCGATGTCACCAACTATGTGCTGCTCGAACTGGGCCAGCCCCTGCACGCCTTCGATCTGGCCAAGCTGCAAGGGGGTATTCGGGTGCGCGCCAGCCGCGCCGGGGAAACCATCGAGTTGCTGGACGACAGCCAGCGCAGCCTCCAGGAGGGCACCCTGCTGATCTGTGACGACTCCGGTCCCATCGCCATGGCGGGCATCATGGGCGGGGCCAGCACCGCGGTATCGGAGTCAACCCGTGATATCTTCCTGGAGAGCGCCTTCTTTCACCCCATGGCTGTCGTCGGCCAGGCTCGCCAGTACGGCCTGCACACCGATTCCTCCCACCGCTTCGAGCGGGGCGTGGACCCGCAGTTGTGCCTGCTCGCCATCGAACGGGCCACGGCCCTGCTGCTGGACATCGTGGGGGGGGAGCCGGGCCCGGTCTCCGTGGCCGAGCTGGCGGACCACCTGCCGCGCGCCACCACCGTCACCCTGCGTCGCGACAAACTGCGCCAGCAACTGGCCTGCGAGTTGGACGACGCCTCGGTGACGGGTATTTTCGCGCGCCTGGGCCTTGCCCTGATGGAGCAGAACGACAGTGGCTGGAAAGTCTCCGTGCCACCGTGGCGCTTCGATATCGCCATCGAGGTGGATCTGGTGGAGGAGATCGCCCGGGTGCACGGCTACAATAACCTGCCCACCCGGGTGCTCGACGCGCCCCTCGCCATTCAGCCCGTCTCGGAGTCCAGGTTGAGCCTGTCGCGCCTGCGAGCCGAGTTGGCGGCCCGCGGATTTCAAGAGGCCATCACCTACAGTTTCGTGGATCCCGAGATCCAGCAGGCCCTCGATCCCAATGCCGCGCCCGTGCCCGTCGCCAATCCCATCTCCAACGACATGGCGGTGATGCGCACCACCCTGTGGGCGGGTCTGTTGCCGGTACTGGCGCGCAACCTCAACCGCCAGCAACATCGCCTGTTTCTGTTCGAAACGGGATTGCGCTTCGTGCACGACGCCTCCGGTGACCTCCAGCAGGAGCCGATGATCGCCGGGCTCATTCAGGGCGAGCGCCATCCCGAGGGCTGGACCGCCGGCAGGGACAGAGTGGATTTCTACGACCTCAAGGGTCATGTGGAAGCCCTTGTCGGCCTCGGGGGCGACCCGGGGGCCTACCGCTTCGAGCGCGCCTCCCACCCGGCTCTGCATCCTGGCCAAAGCGCCTTGTTGTCGCGTAACGACAGGCCAGTGGGCCATCTGGGGCAGCTTCACCCGGCGGTCCAGAAACACCTCGACCTGGACCATCCGGTGTACCTCTTCGAGCTGCGCCTGGCGCCGCTACTGGAGGCGGTCGTGCCCCGTTTCCGGGAAATCAGCCGCTTCCCGGGGGTGCGCCGCGACATCGCGGTGATTGTCGACGAAGCCATCGCGGCGGACGAATTGCTGGGTGCCGCCCGCGCCGCTGCCGGCCCTTTGTTGCAGAACCTGAGAATCTTTGATGTCTATCAGGGGAAAGGTGTTGAAACGGCAAGAAAAAGTGTTGCCATGGCCTTGACCTTTCAGGAGGAATCGCGCACCCTAAATGAGGCCGAGGTAACGGCCGCCGTGGAGGCCGTCGTCAAGACGCTCGAGAACAATTTTAAGGCTACGCTAAGGGGATAATCAGAATGGCTGCTTTGACCAAGGCCGATCTGGCGGAAATGCTCTATGAAGAGCTGGGCCTCAACAAGCGGGAAGCCAAGGAAATCGTCGAAAGTTTCTTCGAGGAAATCCGCCGCGCCCTGGAAAACAACGAACAGGTAAAGCTCTCCGGCTTTGGCAACTTCGACCTGCGGGACAAGAATACTCGCCCTGGCCGCAATCCCAAGACCGGCGAGGAAATTCCCATCACCGCCCGGCGCGTGGTCACCTTCAAACCGGGACAAAAGCTCAAGGCCAGGGTAGAAAGCTATGCTGGAACCGAGTAATAACGCGCAACTCCCGCCGATACCCGGCAAGCGCTATTTCACCATCGGTGAAGTCAGCGACCTGTGTGATGTGAAGACCCATGTACTGCGCTACTGGGAGCAGGAATTCCCCATGCTCAACCCGGTCAAGCGCCGTGGCAACCGCCGCTACTACCAGCGCCAGGATGTGCTGCTGATACGCCAGATTCGCTCGCTGCTCTATGATCAGGGTTTCACTATCGGCGGTGCCCGACAGCGCCTTGGCGGCGAGGACGCCCGCGAGGAAGCCACCCAGGTACGCCAACTCATCAACCAGACGGTGAGCGAACTGGAGGAGATCCTGTCTGGGCTCAAGGGCTGAGTTCTCAGTACTTCCTGTCGACCTTGATGCCTTCCAGTAAGGCAAGCTGGCACACATGCTGATGCGGTTTTACCGGCAGATTAGGCGCAACATCCGCGAAGACGGCCTGATCGTCAACAGCTCCGGATTTCTCGTGCGCGCCATGCTTGATCGAGTCGATTTCTCGCGCCGCTTGCGTATTCTGGAAATTGGCAGCGGACGGGGTGCCTTCACCCGCGAACTGGTGGCGCGGATGACCGCCGATTCGCTGCTCGATGTCTGTGAAATCAAGGCCGAATACAACCCCTGGGTGGAACGCATCATCGAGGCCAATCCCGGCAAGCCCGTGTTCCTGTACAATTGCTGCGTCACCGAGCTGCTGACCGTGGCGGACCAATACGATGTGGTCATCTCCTCGTTGCCGCTGAAGAATTTTGAGGATCCCCTGACCTCCAACGCCTTTCTGTACCAAACCCTGAGGGCTGTGCAACATGGGTTGAAAGAGGGCGGGCTCTATCTCCAGTACCAGTATTTCAAGAGCAATCAATCGGATATCGAGCTTGTCTTTGGCAAAGCCATGGATGATGTCAGTTTCGTGCCGCTGAATATCCTGCCAGCCTTTGTCTACCAGATGTCAAAGAGCGTCCGCGCACTGCCGGTGGAATGAGTTGCAGGGCCGGATGCTGACAATAAATGGCACGCTGTTGGGATCGTCCACCGAGTCCCGTGGGGCAGGGAGGTAGTATGCGCGAGGCGCCGTGTTCAGCTTGCAATGCTCGTTCAATCCAGTATCATTGCGCCCTCTTGAACGGGGCATCCCGCAAGATTTCGGAGCGTAGCGCAGCCTGGTAGCGCACTACACTGGGGGTGTAGTGGTCGTGGGTTCAAATCCCGCCGCTCCGACCAATTTTTCCTGACAAATTTCTTTTCACAAAGGCCGACACATTGTCGGCCTTTTGTCTTTCGGGGGGGGCTCGCAGAACCAGCCGTTGGGAGGAATTGCTTTTGGACGGCGGCCCTCAACTGCCACGGCCTGGCGTGTTGGCCAGGACATGGTGGCTAGGGTGGGAGGCTGTGGGTGTCATGGGGAAAAGGTATTGCCTTTTCGAGGCTGTGCCCTATGGTTAGAAGGCCCTCTGTTCAGAAGGATGGCTTTCCACCGATTCCCGACAGGAGATAACAATGAGCAATGAAGCACGGCAGGTTGTTCAGCCCTGTGACTTTTCCTCCGGCTGTGGCGCCATCGAGTTGGTCATCACCCCCAGGGAGAGGGATCTTGGCGGTTTTTCCGTCAGACGCCTGCTACCCACGGCCCGGCGCCAGATGGTTGGCCCCTGGATCTTCTTCGACCACATGGGGCCGGCGGAATTCGCGGCGGGAGAAGGCATCGATGTCAGGCCCCACCCCCATGTCAACCTGGCCACCGTCACCTATCTCTTTGAAGGCGAGATCCTGCACCGGGACTCCCTCGGCAGCTTGCAGGTCATCCGTCCGGGGGATATCAACCTGATGGTGGCGGGGCGGGGTATCGTGCACTCGGAGCGGGAGCGGCCGGAGCGCAAAGCCACCGTCCGTCGCTTGCATGGCCTGCAACTGTGGTTGGCTCTGCCGGAATCCCACGAGGAAATCG
>JBJHDJ010000159.1:0-6215 GCA_050486485.1 Porticoccaceae bacterium | reverse complement strand
TCATTCTTGCTAGAGACATCTTGATGGCCACTTCCATGACCGTGCGCCGCACCTGGCGCGAGGCGATTGCCGTCTATATCCAGCCCCCGGTGCTGACCATGCTGTTTCTGGGGTTTTCCGCCGGGCTGCCGTTTTTGCTGGTGTTTTCCACCCTGTCCGCCTGGCTGCGCAGCGACGGCGTGGAAGTGGCGGCCATCGGCTTTTTTTCCTGGATAGGCATTCTCTACTCCATCAAGTTCTTCTGGGCGCCGGTGGTGGACCGCCTGGCCCTGCCGGTGCTCACTCGGGCCTTCGGCCAGCGCCGCGGCTGGATGCTGCTGGCCCAGGCCATGATCGCCACCGGCCTGCTGGCCATGTCCGGCCTGGACCCCACGGCAAACCTGCCCCTGGTGGCCTTCTGCGCCCTGCTGGTGGCCTTCGGCTCGGCGACCCAGGACATCGCCATCGATGCCTTTCGCATCGAGTCGGCCCCGGACAGCATGCAGGCGGCCATGGCCTCCACCTATATCATCGGCTATCGCGGCGGCTTGCTGGCCGCCGGCGCCGGCGCCCTCTATGTGGCGGCCCTGGTGTCCTGGTCGGCGGCCTACCTCACCATGGCGGCGTTGGTGGGCGTCGGGGTGTTGACGGTGTTGCTGCGTCCCGAGCCGAAACGCTCCGCCCTGGCGGTGCAGTTGATCCACGAGCCGAAGGTGCGCGCCTATCTGCGGGTGACCCGCGGGAAATCCCGCAACCTGCGCCGCGTCGGGGCCTGGCTGATCGGCGCGGTGGTGTGCCCGTTCACGGACTTTTTCGCCCGCAATGGCCGCGCCGCCCTGTTGCTGCTGGTGTTTGTCGGCCTGTTCCGCCTCAGCGATCTGGCCATGGCGGCCATGGCCAATCCCCTTTACATCGATCTGGGCTTTTCCCTGGCCACCATCGCCAATGTCACCAATGTGTTCGGCATTGCCATGAGCATCAGCGGCGGGATTCTCGGGGGTGTGCTGGTGGCCCGCTACGGCATCGGCCCCTTGCTGTTTGTCGGTGCCGTGCTGGTGGCCGTCACCAACCTGCTGTTCGCCCTGCTGGCGGTGAGCGGCGCCAACCTGATGATGCTGGTGTTCACCATTGTCGGGGACAACCTGTCCAATGGGCTGGCCAGCGCGGTGTTCATCGCCTTTCTGTCCAGCCTCACCTCGCGGGCCTACACCGCCACCCAGTACGCCCTGTTCAGCTCCCTGATGACCCTGCCGGGCAAGTTTTTGAGCGGGTTTTCCGGGGTGGTGGTGACCGCCACCAGCTATGCCCACTTTTTCATCATCACCGCCATCATGGGAATTCCCGCCATCCTGCTGGCCTGGTGGGTGTGGCGGTGTTATGGTCGCAAGGATTGATGTCGGACGTCGGACGTCGGACGTCGGACGTCGGACGTCTGACGCTTGACGCTTGACGCTTAGGGCGGTGCCATCCTGGTCAATATCCCAGGGCTGTAGCAGGTGCCAAATTCATCGCTTTTTGGTGTCAACTGCTTGCAGGACCTCGGCGAGGCATGGAAACAGGGGGTTTCGGCTACAGCGCAGCCTCCTGCGGGCGGCTCCTGGATGAAGGACGATGTTGCTGGCTCCCAATCCGATCATCTTGGCGTCAGACGTCAGACGTCAGACGTCAGACATCAGACCAACAATCTTCTAACCCAAAGTAAGGCCACATGCGCTATTTTTTCCTGCTATTCATCCTCCTGCCCCTGTTCGAGCTGTGGCTGATGATCCAGGTGGGCACCGTGATCGGTGCCTGGCCCACGGTGCTGCTGGTGGTGGCCACGGCGGTGATCGGCCTGGCCCTGCTGCGCCATCAGGGATTCAGCACCCTGGCTCGCGGGCGCCAGCGCATGGAGGCGGGGGAGGTGCCCGCCGAGGAGATGATGGAAGCCATGATGCTGGCCCTCTCCGGTGTGCTGCTGGTGGCGCCGGGGTTCGCCACCGACGCCCTGGGGTTTCTGGGGCTGATTTCCCCGCTGCGGCGCTGGCTGGCGTCACGGGCCGCCTCGCGCATGGTGGTGGCGGGGGCTTACAGCGGTTTCGCCGACCGGCGATCCACCACCGTCGAGGGGGAGTTTTGGCGCCACGACAAGGCGGGCGGGGAGCAGGGCAGCACGCAGAGTGGAGAACCGGGCGCCGGGCAGCCGCCTCGTTCCCCCGGCAAACTGCCGGATAACAGGGATCCCTGACGGTCGGGGCCGCCACCCAGTTCTCCTTCTCACTTGCGGCTTGCCCCTTTCCTCTTGCCCCTTGCCCTTTTCTCCCCTCCACCCCCTTGAATCCCCGGCGTCCGCCCCCATCTTTCCGCATGCCGGTAGTAATCGGGAATTTTTACGCTGGCCCCCTTGAAATGGCGGCGAAGTGACTCCAAATAGGGTTCAGCTTCGCCCCGCCGCTCCGGGTGGGTCGAATGTCACTTAACCCAATAAATGGTGGAGAAAGTCGAACATGAAAATTCGTCCTTTGCATGACCGCGTCGTAGTCCGTCGCAAAGAGGAAGAGGAAAAAACCGCCGGCGGCATCCTGTTGCCGGGTACCGCCAAGGAAAAACCCAACCAGGGCGAAGTGGTGGCCGTGGGCGCCGGCAAGGTGCTCGACAGCGGTGAAGTCCGTGCTCCCGCGGTGAAGGTCGGCGACAAGGTGATCTTCGGTCGCTATGCCGACAGCAACACCATCAAGGAGGATGGCGAGGAGCTCATCATCATGAGCGAGAGCGACATTTACGGCGTGATCGAAGGCTGATTGCGCGCAACAACCGATTCCTGAGTCATTACAGAATAGGAAGGATTAGAACATGGCAGCTAAAGATGTGAAATTTGGTGACAGTGCCCGCCGCAAGATGCTCGCGGGTGTCAATGTACTGGCCGACGCGGTCAAGGTAACCCTCGGTCCCAAGGGCCGCAATGTGATTATCGACAAGTCCTTTGGCGCTCCCACCGTGACCAAGGACGGTGTGTCCGTGGCCAAGGAAATCGAGCTCAAGGACAAGTTCGAGAACATGGGCGCCCAACTGGTGAAGGAAGTGGCCAGCAAGGCCTCCGACGAAGCCGGTGACGGCACCACCACCGCCACCGTGCTGGCCCAGTCCATCGTTACCGAGGGCCTCAAGTCGGTGGCCGCCGGCATGAACCCCATGGACCTCAAGCGCGGCATCGACAAGGCCGTGATCGCCGCCGTGGAGCAGATCAAGGCCATCGCCAAGCCCTGTTCCGATTCCCGTGAAATCGCCCAGGTGGGCACCATTTCCGCCAACTCCGATGTCAGCGTCGGCAAGATCATCGCCGAGGCCATGGAGAAGGTTGGCAAGGAAGGCGTGATCACCGTGGAAGAGGGCTCCGGCTTCGAGAACGAGCTGGATATCGTGGAAGGCATGCAGTTCGACCGCGGTTATCTGTCCCCCTACTTCATCAACAACCAGGAAAACATGAGCGCCGAGCTGGAAAGCCCGTTCATCCTGCTGGTGGACAAGAAAATCTCCAATATCCGCGAGCTGCTGCCCCTGCTGGAAGGCGTGGCCAAGTCCGGCAAGCCGCTGCTGATCATCGCCGAGGACGTGGAGGGCGAAGCCCTGGCCACCCTGGTGGTGAACAACCTGCGTGGCATCGTCAAGGTCGCCGCCTGTAAGGCGCCTGGCTTCGGCGATCGCCGCAAGGCCATGTTGCAGGATATCGCCATCCTCACCGGCGGCACGGTGATCTCCGAGGAAGTGGGCCTGGATCTGGAAGGCGCCACCCTGGAGCACCTGGGCAGCGCCAAGAAGGTCAACCTCACCAAGGAAAACACCACCATCGTCGACGGCGCCGGCAACCATGCCGACATCGAGGCCCGGGTCAAGCAGATCCGCGTGCAGATGGAGGAGACCACTTCCGACTACGACCGCGAGAAGCTCCAGGAGCGTGTCGCCAAGCTGGCCGGCGGTGTGGCGGTGATCAAGGTTGGCGCTTCCACCGAGACCGAGATGAAGGAGAAGAAGGCCCGCGTCGAGGACGCCCTGCACGCCACCCGCGCCGCCGTCGAGGAAGGCGTGGTGCCCGGTGGTGGTGTCGCCCTGATCCGTGCCCTGCAAGCCCTGGAAGACCTCACCGGTGACAACGAGGACCAGAATGTGGGTATCGCCATCGCCCGCCGCGCCATCGAGTCGCCGCTGCGCCAGATCGTCGAGAACGCTGGCGAGGAAGGCTCCGTGGTGGTGGACAAGGTCAAGCAGGGTACCGGCAACTTCGGTTACAACGCCGGCACTGGCGAGTACGGCGACATGATCGAAATGGGTATTCTCGATCCCGCCAAGGTAACCCGCACCGCGCTGCAGGCCGCTGCCTCCATCGCCGGTCTGATGGTGACCACCGAGGCGATGGTCACCGACGCGCCCCAGGACGACAAGCCCGCGATGCCCGACATGGGCGGCATGGGCGGCATGGGTGGCATGGGCGGCATGATGTAAGCCCTGTCTACCCGCAGTCCCCGAAAAGCCCCGGTTCGCCGGGGCTTTTTTTGTCGGGTTGACAGGGTCCGAAGCCCGCAGGCTCATGCCCGTAGGCTGGGTTGAGCGCAGCGATACCCAGTACACCCCACTTCCAACCTTCGCCACCGGACCCTATCACGCCGACACTCTGTTCAACCGCATCGGCACGGTTTGCGTCAATTGGACAGCCCGTAGGCTGGGTTGAGCGCAGCGATACCCAGTACAACTCAGCCCCAACTCCCCGCACCGGATCCTATCAAGCCGCCACACTGCTCAGCCGCATCGGCCCGGTTTTTGTCAATACGACAATTATTGTTTTTATGACACAATCTTAGCCTGTGTCAATTTTACATAAATATTATAAAAATTCATAAAATACAAATAGTTAAACAATGGCATGCAATTTGATATAACCAGGATGAAACCTTAACAAGGGAAGCGCCGCCTCCCTATCGTCCTCCTGGAGAACCGCCCATGCTGTCACCCCAAACCACCGCCATCATCAAGGCCACCGTTCCCGTCCTGCAACAGCACGGCGAGACCATCACCACGCACTTTTACGGCATCATGTTCCGGGACTACCCGCGGGTGAAGGCCTATTTCAACCAGGCGCACCAGGCCCAGGGCACCCAGCCCCGGGCGCTGGCCAACAGCGTGTTGGCCTATGCCGCCAACATCGACCGTCTCGATGCCCTCAAGGATGCCCTGCCGGTGATCATTCACAAGCATGTGTCCCTGGATATCCGCCCGGAGCACTATCCCATTGTCGGCACCTGCCTGTTGCAGGCCATCCGCGAGGTGCTGGGGGAGGTGGCCACGGACGACATCATCAACGCCTGGGCGGAGGCCTACGGGCAACTGGCCGACCTGTTGATTGCCGCCGAGGAGGCGGTCTACCAGGCCAACGAGTCCAAGCCCGGTGGCTGGCGCGGCCCGCGGCGTTTCCGCGTGACGAGAAAGGAGCCCGAAAGCGAGGTGATCACCTCGTTCTATTTCGAACCGGAGGATGGCGGCGCCATCATGGATTTCGAGCCGGGCCAGTATTTGGCGATTCTGTTCACCATCGATGGCGAGCCGGTGCGCCGCAACTATTCCCTGTCCTGCGCCCCCGGCGAGGGTTACTACCGCATCAGCGTCAAGCGCGAACCCAATGGCCTGGTTTCCAACCATCTCCACGACAAGGTGGGGGTGGGGGATGTGGTCGAGTTGCTGCCGCCCTGTGGTGAATTCGTGCTGGAGAGCGCCCACCGCCCCCTGGTGCTGCTGTCCGGTGGCGTCGGCATCACCCCGGCCCTGAGCATGCTCAAGGCGGCGGCCCCCACCGGTCGCCCCATCGAGTTTGTCCACGCGGCCCTCAACAGCCGGGTTCACGCCTTCAGGGACGAGGTGGCGGCCCTGGCGAGCCGCTATGCCAATGTGCGCACCTGTTATGTGTACAGCGAGCCCCTGAGTGGCGACAGCGCCGACGCCGAGGGTTTCGTGAGCCGCGAGTTGCTGGCCGAACGCCTGCCCGCAAATGGTGACGCGGATCTGTATTTCATCGGTCCCAAGCCTTTCATGAGCATGATTCACCGCTATGCCAGCGAGCTGGCGGTGCCCGGAGAGCGGTTGCGCTTCGAGTTCTTCGGCCCCAGGGAGAGCCTGGCGGACGCCGGGTAAGGGGATCCGTCGGGAGACCCCGCCGGCGGTTCCTTACCTGGTCACCCCCGATGATCGCGGCAGGTCACCCCGAGGGA
>JBJHDJ010000158.1:0-6222 GCA_050486485.1 Porticoccaceae bacterium | reverse complement strand
CGAACAGCAGCATGAACTCCTCGCCGCCCCAGCGGCACAGGGTATCGCTCTCCCGGGTCAGTTCCGCCAGTAGGGTGGCGACCCCCTGGATCAGCGAATCCCCGCCCTGGTGGCCAAAGTTGTCGTTCACCGCCTTGAAGAAATCCAGGTCGATGGCCAGCAGGGTCATGGGGGTGCCGCGACGGCGGGCGCGGGCGGCCGCCTGGGCGAACAGGCTCTCGAAGGCCTGGCGGTTGAAGGCGCCAGTGAGCTTGTCGATGGTGGCCATGTCGATCAACCGCTGCTGATAGCGCCTCAGGGTGAAGTGGGCGAGCAGCAGGACGGCGGCGGTGATCACCAGGGAGATCAGGATGTTCACCAGCAGCGAGCGCTTGATGCCTTCCCTGCCCTGGCCGCTGTGCTGCTCCACCACCAGATACCAGTCGAACTCCGGCACCAGCCGGCTGTTGAGGTGGATATCGTGGCCACCGTGGTTCCGGTAGGTGACGCTGGTGCTGGGGTTGGCGAGAATCTGGGTGGCGAACGGCGCCAGGCCGGGCCTTTCCCGCAGGCTCATGGGCAGGTCGAAGCCGTCGCCGTGTAGCGTGACCTCCCCCTCCCGGTTGACGAAGTAAATGAGCCGCCCATAGCGCCCCTGGTAACTGTCGATCAACCGCACCACCGAGTACACCGACAGCCCCACACCGGTGGCGCCGATGAAACGGCCCTGGTAATCCAGCACCCGGTAATTGATGAAGATGCTCAGCCGCGAGCGGTCGGCGGTGTCCAGGTCCACATTGATGGCGTAGGGCGCCGCCAGGCCGCGCAGGGGGAAATACCAGCCGTCCGCCGGATCCGCCGGGTCCAGTACCTTGAGGATGCCGTCGGGATGGTAGTAATTGAGGGTGTGGTCGGACACGAAAAACGCCGTGATGGTGCCGTACTGCTGCTGGATCTCCCTCAGGTAGCTGATGATGCGCTCGCTGTCCTGCTCGCCGTCCAGGGCCCAGTCCCGGACAAAGGTATCGCTCGCCATCAGGGACGAAATCAGGATGGGGCGCAGCAGGTCGCGCTGGATCTCGGAGTAAATGTTGTCGCTGGTGAGCGGCAGCATCTGCTCGCTCACCTGGCGTTGCAGGGAGTCGCGGGCAACAAAGTAGCTCACCAGGGTGGTGGCCAGAAAACCCAGGGTGAGCAGGGCAGCCAGTACCACCACGAACCGCCTTCTGCCTGCCAATGCCACATTCGCCATGTTTTCCGCCGTATCGGGGCTGTCGACCGGTCTCTAACCACGACCCAGGCCGCATTGCCGGGCACAAGGGGCGCGAGGGTGTGGGAACCCACCACCCGTTCAGTGGCTGTTCAGGGTCAATTCAGCGCTCATTCAGAGAGGGGTGGCTAGCATGGTTCGGGAAGCCACCCAGGAATCAGGAGACCCCCATGTCCATCATCCGCAAGCTCGTTCCAGCCGTTGCCGCCTGTGCCCTGGCCAGCGGCGGCGCCGTTGCCCAGGAAACCCAGTTTATCGGCGCGACCCTGGGGAAATCCAGTGCCGATTTCAGCGAATCCTCCCGCGCCAAGTCTGAAATGTCCGACGTGAGGTTCAATCGCATCATCGACAACTCCACCAGTTGGGGCGTACGGGTGGGCAACGACCAAACCACCGCCCGCTACTACCTGAGCTACGGCCAGGTGTCCGACAATTATCGCAGCGCCGCCAAGATTCGCTCCCAGACACTGGCGGCCTCCTATGATCTCATGCTGCCAGTGGCCCAGGGCACGCGCCTGTTCGCTGGAGCCACCGCTGGCGCCACCCGCCTCGCCCAGATTACCCGCGGCTTCAGCAATGACCGCGATTGGGGTGTCCATGCCGGTCTGCAGGCCGGCATCCTGCAGGCGCTGGCGGACAACCTGGAGCTTGAAGGGGGTTATCGCTATGCTAGGCACTACAGGTCCGGGGTCAGCTTCAAGGATCGGGACGCCGACACCCGCACCGGCGGCGCGCGGCTGAAAAGCACCGATGAACTGTACCTCGGTCTCAACTGGCGGTTCTGAATAGCGACAGTGCCACGGGCCCCTGCCTCGGCGCGGGCCTGATCCGGCTGGCAATGGTATTGGACTTCGCGGCCCCGACATCGGGGTTGCCGTGAGCCAGCACCCTCGGCCCAGCTCTCCCAATAATGACGGCATGCCATGAATATACTGATTGCCGAGGACAACAACCTGTTGCGCCATCACCTCACCGAGCGCCTCACCAGCAGCAACTACCATGTGCTGGCCGCCGGGGATGGCCGCGAGGCCCAGCACCTGTCCCGGGAATACCCGGTGGATATCGCCATCGTCGACCTGGGGCTGCCCACCCTGGACGGTTTCGAGCTGATTCGCTCCCTGCGCGGCGAGGGCATGGCCTTTCCCATTCTGGTGCTCACCGCCCGCGGCAACTGGCAGGACAAGGTGGAGGCCCTGCAACTGGGCGCCGATGACTATGTGGTCAAACCCTTCCAGTTCGAGGAACTGGAGGCCCGCCTCAACGCCCTGCTGCGCCGCGCCGCCGGTTTTACCCAACCGCGTATCGAAGTGGGCGGTTTCTCGCTGGACATGAACCGCCGCCAGGCCTTTGTCGGCGACCAGTTGCTGGCTCTCACCGCCTTCGAGTTCCGGGTGCTGGAGTACCTGATGCTTCACCACAAGCAGACCGTCAGCAAGGACAAGCTGCTGGTGCTGCTGTACGGCCCTGACGAGGAACGGGACGGCAATGTCATCGAAGTGCTGGTGGGGCGCCTGCGCCGCAAGCTGGAAGCCGCCAGCGGCATCAACCCCATCGCCACGGTGCGCGGTCGGGGCTACCTGTTCGACCCATGTCACTGAACCTGTCCATCCGCCTGCGGTTGCTGCTCACCGCCTCGCTGATTCTCGGCGCCTTCTCCATCATTTTTCCCCTGTCCCAGGTGGCCACATTTTCCACCACCCTGGAGGACGGGGAGCGGCGTCGACTGGCGGCGGACGCTCGCACCGTGCTGGCGGCGGCACAGGTGGTGGACGAGCAACTGGTGATGCCCGGGGCCATGGAGAATCCCCGTTTCAACCAGGTGGAATCCGACCTGATCGCGCTGATCTTCGACGCCGATGGCGAGGTGTTGTGGCGCTCCAGTTCAGCCTCCAATTTCACCCCCGACTACAAGCCCGTCTATCGCCGCGACGAAGTGTCCTTCACCCGGCTGCCCATGCCCGGCGAACGCGGTGACTATTTTTTGTTCGACTGGGATGTGGAAGTGGATGGCCGCCATTACTCCATCGTCACCGGGGACCGCACCACCAATTTCGACACCAGCCTGCGCACCTACCAGCGCCAGTTGCGGCTGTGGATGGCGCTGGGCCTTGGCAGCCTGCTGGTGCTGCTGGCCACCGGCCTGACTTGGGCGCTGCGCCCCCTGCGGCGCATTTACCGGCAGGTGCTGGCGGTGGAGCGGGGGCAGGCCACGCGGCTGGAGGGGGAATTTCCCGCCGAGCTGGCGCGCCTTGCCCGCGGACTCAACAGTCTGCTGGCGGCGGAGCGCTCGCGGCGCAAGCAATACCAGACCAAGGTGAGCGATCTGGCCCACGGCCTCAAGACGCCGCTGGCGGTGATCAGCGAGGAGTGCCGGGGATTGCCGGACCAGGAACAACAGGTGATCAGCGACCAGATCCAGCGCATGAACCAGTTGGTGAGTTTCCACTTGCAGCGCGCCATGTCGGCGCGTCCCGCCTGGGTGCTCACCCCGCTGCCCCTGGCGCCGGTGCTGGACAGGCTGTGCTGTTCGCTGGACAAGGTCTACCACGAAAAGAATGTCGCCTGGGATGTGGATGTGGGGGATGGGGAGGCCCTGATCACCGAGCCCGAGGCCCTGGAGATTTTCGGCAATCTGCTGGACAACGCCTTTCGCCTCAGCCTGGGTCGGGTGCGCGTAACGGCGCGACCGGGCAAGGGTTGGTTGCTGGTGAGGGTGGAGGATGATGGCCCCGGGGTGCCCGCCGCGCAGCGGGACACCATTCTCGAACGCGGCGGACGCGCCGATCTGCAACACCCCGGGCAAGGCATTGGTCTCGGTCTGGTGGTGGAAATGCTGGAGGAAATGGGCGGCAAGCTGGCCATCGAGGATTCCCCCCTCGGCGGCGCGGCCTTCTGTGTGCGCCTGCCCGCCGCGCAGCGGCGCCCGGCGGGCCCAGCCTTTCTGCGCGCCGGCTAGGGAGCCTCTGAAAAAAGTAGCCAGCGGCCCGAGGCGCCCCGAGCCGCGCAGCAGTTTTTCAGAGGATTCTTAGACGGTTCCAGGGGTGTCGTTGCCCAAGCCGCCCGGCGTCGCGACCGGGTCGCGCTTGGCGGGCGCGAAATTCTGTGCCTTGGCGCCCAGCTCCCTGAACTTGCCACTCAGGCCATCCAGCTTCCGCACCCATTCCTGGTTGGGGGTCTGACCCTCCGTGACCCGGAAGTAGGCCTGGATCAGCGCCGCCATGGCCAGCGGGTCAACCAGGGCGGCCTTGAGGGAAACCGCCACCACCAGCGAGATCACCAGGGTCCAGAACCCGGCGGCGCCGGGGAACAGGGCCGCCACGGCCGCCACCGGCGCCAGCACCAGCAGAAAGATCACGAAAGTGAACACCCACACGATCACCGCCAGGAACAGGGCGTTCTTGACCATCCGGCCGTAGTTCTGGGCGTACAGCACCAGGGCGTCGCGGCTGGCGGTCCAGGGGTTTTCGGCGCGGGTGCGGATATTGTGGGCGAGAATCACTTCGTCCACATA
The DNA here is from genome assembly GCA_050486485.1 of Porticoccaceae bacterium. Taxonomy (GTDB): domain Bacteria; phylum Pseudomonadota; class Gammaproteobacteria; order Pseudomonadales; family Porticoccaceae; genus NAT127. Next base: position 1,462 of record JBJHDJ010000158.1, on the reverse strand, counting down.
GGTGAGGGACAGGTTGATGACCTGATTGACGAAACGCAACAGCGGTTGCAGGCCGGGAACCGGGATAAAGCGACCGACCGTCAGCAGCAGCCCATTGATGGCCTTCAACACTCCCTTGATCAATTGGTCGATGGCGAACAGGGTGGAGGCCTGGACAAAGCGGGATTTCACTTCCGCCGTGGCGTAGTCGATCTGACCGCGCCCGCCGGGAATGGGCTCGTCGTCCATCAGCTTGACCAATACCGCGATATGGCCGGCCTTCACCAGGTAGAGCAGGTATTCCCTGAGCAGATAGAGGATGCCGGAGACGATGGCAAAGCCGCCGAAGGCGCCCCAGAAGGCCACCCCGGCGGGGTTTTCCCCGGCCCTGCCGATCAGCCAGCCGATACCGGCGCCGCCGCCGGTGCCGATCACATAGGCGAGGGTTATGCCGAAGTAGATCACCAGGCGAAGCCCGATAAAGGGCGCGGTCTTCACCAGCAAGGACAGGGTTTTGCCGAGACTGAAATCCATTTGGCTGCTACTTTGTGTTGTGGAGTTCGCTAAACCATAGGTCGGTGTCACCGGTCCGTCAATTGGCATCGCCATATGATTATGAGATGGCAACGAGGGAGCGATTGCGGCAAGCCAGTGATCCAACCACTTGCCGGTATTGATGGCGGGGTGCTATGGTTCCCGCATGTCAACTTTTCCCCCACTACATAGCCGTCGGGCTTCCTCTCGCGGTACTCTGATCATGGCGCCGGCCAGCGCCTGTCCCTGCGTGGGCGATTGACAGCCTGGGGCTGCGTCGATCGCCCCGCCAGCAAGCCCCCCTTTTTCTCCCTGCCTTAAATTTGCATTCAGCGCTGCCGCAACCGGTGGCGCGTGAGGAGTTGTCATGTCCAGTATCGATACCCATGCCCTTGTGGTGGCCAACACTGATTACGAAACCTTGCTAGCCCTGATCGACAGGCACCGCGGCGAGGCCGCCGACAGCCTCGATGAGGAGTTGGCCCGCGCCGAGGTGGTGCCAGCCCGACAGCTACCCGGGGATGTGGTGGCCATCAACTCCCGGGTCACCTTCCGGGATCTGGATAGCGGGGAAGAAACCACCGTGACACTGGTGGTTCCACATCAGGTCGATGTGGCGGCCATGAAAATCTCGCTGCTGTCGCCGGTGGGTTGCGCCTTGATTGGGTTGCGGCGCGGCGCCTGTATCCAGTGGCCGATACCCGGTGGCAAGCATCGGCGGCTACAGGTTATGGCGGTGGAGCAGCACGGGGGTGACGGCCATGATTGACCAGGGTGTAGGGCGCCCGTGGCCCGCGGGGGCAACCTGACGATGCCAACCGCTGGTGCGTTCGACCGTTACAACCCATTGAGCAGGCATTTGTGGGCAGGCATTCGCCGGTGGTGCCGTGGGCGCAGGAACTGGTAATCTGGCGGCTGCGCTACAGCCCTATCAACCAATCATTATTAT
>JBJHDJ010000157.1:0-6223 GCA_050486485.1 Porticoccaceae bacterium | reverse complement strand
GGTTCACCAGACCTATTTCCTCGGCCTTTTTCGCCGTCAGCAGGTCCCCGGACAACAAATATTCCTTGGCTCGCCCGAGGCCGATGCGCTGCGCCCAGATCACCGCGCCGCCGTCGCCGGCCACCAGGCCCAGGTGCACATGGGGGTCGCCGATCTTGGCTTTTTCCGCCGCGAAGATCACATCGCAGAACAGCGCCAGGGTGGCGCCGAGGCCCACGGCGTGGCCATTGAGGCGACAGATCAACGGCTTGTCCAGGTCCAGCATGGCGAAGATGATGCGCTTGGCCATGCGCACTTCATGGTCAAACAAATGGGGGTTGGCGGCGTTGTTGGCAATGTGATCCAGATCGCCCCCCGCGGAGAAAGCCTTGCCCGCTCCGGTGAGCACCACCACATCGGAGTCGGGGTCCATGGCGGCGAAGGTGAACACCTCCGCCAGCTCATTGTGCATCCGCAGGTTGCAGGCGTTCATCGACTCCGGCAGGTTGAGGGTGATGGTCAGCAGCCTGTCGCGACGGGACAGGGCCAGGGTCTGATATTGGGGTAAATCCGTCATGGGCGTTGCGTTATCCTTCGATCGTTTTTTGCTAAGGCTTTTCCCGTAGGATGGGTTGAGCGCAGCGATACCCATCGTCCACGGAATTGATGGGTATCGCTGCGCTCAACCCATCCTACCGTCGGTCATTGTCAGCCGTTGCCCTTGGCGCGGGCGGCGATGTCTTCAATGGCCACGAAGGCAAAGGTCATGGCCGGACCGATGGTGCCACCGGCGCCAGGGTAGCGATTGCCGAACGGGCTTCCGGAATTGTTGCCGGCGGCGTACAGATTGGGGATCGGCTGGCCATCCTCCGCCACCACCCGGGCATGGGCGTCCGCCTTGAGGCCACCCTTGGTGCCGAGATCGCCGGCGTTGATGGGCACGGCGTAGAAGGGCGCGGTGTCGATGGGGGCCAGGCAGGGATTGGGGGAGATGTTGGCGTCCCCGAACATGCGGTCGTAGTCGTTGCCGCCGCGGTTGAATTCCGGATCGACGCCGGTTTTGGCGTATTCCGCCATATTGGCGATGGTTTTCTTCAGGGTATCGAGGGGCAGGTGGGTCTTGGTGGCCAGGCCCTCGATGGTGTCGGCCTTGAAGATATAGTGATCCCACCAGTCGGCGGGAATCCGCGAGTCGGGCATGATGATGGAGGGTAGCAGACCTCCGGCCGTCCACTTCTTGCGGAAATTGGCGTCGAAGATCAGCCAACAGGGATTGTTGGCGCCGGTCTTGCGATGATCGGCAATCATCGCCTCGCCGAATTCGTCGTAGCCGGTGGCCTCGTTGACGAAGCGCTCGCCATTGCGGTTGACGCACACGCTGTGGGGACGACCGACATCGAAGGCGGCCTGGTGGATTTCCTCGAAGTTGGAGGCCAGGGGCATGGGCAGGTGCATGGTGGGCATCCACCAGGCATCGTCGGTATGTTCGGTGGCGGCGCCGATCTTCATCCCGGCGATCAGGGCCTCGCCGCGGTTGGCATCCTCCGGGGTGCTGCTGTGGCGGGTGAGGCCCGGCACCGGCAGGAATTTGTCCCGCAACTCCTGGTTCCACTCGAAGCCGCCGGCACAGAGCACCACGCCGTGGTTGGCCTGGATTTCGTACTCTCGCCCGAAGTTGCTGACTTTCACCCCCCGGACCACGCCGTCGCGGACGACAAGCTCTTCCAGGCGGGTTTCCAGGCGGATCTCCACACCACGGTCAAAAATCTGCTTGAACAGGTGCCCCATCAGGGCGCCACCCTGGGTAAACCGGCGGTCGCGCTTGCCGATGGCGCGGGTACTGAAATCCGTCCAGTAGGTCCAGGCCATCTTGAGAAAGACCTTGATCCAGCCAGGGGATTGGGTGGATATGGCGAAAAACTGGGGCAGGTCGATGGCGTAGCGGCGCAGCACCTTGAAACGGTTGAACTGCTCGCGCATCAGCACGAACTTGTCTCCGAGCTTGCGGCCGTCGAAGGTGTCGCACACCAGGGAGCGGTCGGCGCGCGCGCCGGGCAGGTCGTAGAAGTAGTCGGGCCAGGCGGCTACGAACAGGGGCAGCCCCAGGGACTTGAGGTACCGCGCCATTTCCGGCGCCTTGTCCAGGTACATGTCGAGGCGATCCTTTTGGACCGGCACCTCGATCAACGCTTCCAGGTAGGCCTTGGCCTGCTCGCGGCTGTCGTCGTTGGACTCCAGTTGGTGGTTGGGAATCCACATCACGCCACCGGAGGTGGCGGAGGTGCCTCCGTATTTGTGGGTCTTTTCCACAACCAACACCGACAAGCCGTGCTCCGCCGCCCGCAGGGCGGCCATGGCGCCAGCGGAGCCGGAACCGACCACCACCACATCGAAAGATTCCTGTACACCCATTATCCGCTCTCCAATCGTTATGCCATGATTTCCAACCGCCCCAGGTCGGACTGGACAGTCACTGTCCCGCAGCGTCATTCGCTGGGAGCAACCTCCAGCCGCAAGCCGTCCAGTTCATCGCGGACGCGGATCTGGCAGCACAGGCGGCTGTTGGCGCGGTGAATATCGGACACCATGTCGAGGGTCATCTCCTCCACGTCGTCCGGAGGGCCGACCACCTCGGTCCAGGCCGGATCCACATAGACATGGCAGGTGGCGCATGCGCAGCCGCCGCCACAGTCCCCGAGAATGCCTTCCACCCCGTGATCCCTGGCCAGCTCCATCAGCGACTCACCCGGGGTGGCGTCCTCGATCACTTTTTCGACGCCATCCATCTGCACAAAGGTAATTTTGATACCACTCATTCAGTCTCGTCTCCCTGAGCGGACGATTGCGGTCCGCTCGTCATGTCGATCGGGAAAACTGGCGGGCGGGTGTTTCGCAACCCGCCCCATTCCCGTTGGTTGAAAATACTCCGATCAGAGACGCCGGAGCCTCGAAGGGTCTCCGGCGTCTCCCCTGCTCAGAAGTTGAAGGTCAACTCTACCCCGAAAGTGCGGGGCTCGCCCACCGCCGCGGCATTATGCCCCAGGGAGGCCCCCAGTGGCATCCCGCCCACGAAGTGCTTCTTGTCCAGCAGGTTCCTGGCGAACAGGGCGCTGGATAGCTGGGTGCCCATCATGTCGTTCCAGTCGATCCGGGCGTTGACCAGCTCGTAGCCGGGCAGCTTGGTGCCGGGGGCGATGGAGTTGAATGTATTGGAGAAGTACATGCTGCTCTGGGAGTAGACCTCGCCGCGCATACGGATATCGCCGACATGGCCATCGGTGGGCAACTGAACCTGGGCCCACAGCACGCCGGTGTGCTTGGGGGTGTTGGCCACTGGGCTGTAGGAAAACTGGGTGCCGAACAGTTCCACCTCGCCGCTGGTGAATTTGGCCTTGGTGTAGGCACCGACAAATCCGATTTGCAGCCAGTCCGAGGGCATGATGGAGGCTTCCAGCTCCACGCCCTCCACCTCCATCTTGGGCACATTGGCGGTCACGGCAATGGACTGGATATCGGGATCCGGCGGATTGGGGAACTCGATGCGCTGCACATCCTTGATCCACTGCTTGTAGATCGCCAGGCTCATGGTGGCGGGACGGTCCAGAACCAGGCCAGCGTATTTGAGCCCCGCCTCCACATCGTGGGTTTTTTCCGCGTCGAACTTGTTGCCGCCCCCGGTGGCGTCGGTGTCCACCGGCGGCGCCGAACCGTTGAAGCCACCACTGCGGAAACTGCCGCGGGTTTTCAGGTAGCCGAACAGTTCGTCGCTGATGTCATACTCCAGCCCCACCTCCCAGGACGGTTCCTTGAAGGTTTCGCTCTGCCCTGGGGCGCCAAAGGCGTCCGCCTGGGACAGCTGGCGAATGCTGACATCTTCCTGGGTGTAGCGCAGACCCGCCGTCATGCGCAGGTCGGGGGTGAGGCTGTAGGTGCCCTGGGCGTACAGAGCATCGGTATCCGTCTTGATGCGGAAGTGGTTGGTGGCGGTCACTGGCGGCGCCCAGGGGGCCAGGTCGAAATAGGTCTGGGGCCACAGGGTCTTGGATTCCGCCCGCTCCAGGTACAGGCCCACGATATAGGTGAGATCGCCGTTGAAGGCGTCACCGGAGAGCTGGATCTCGTTGGACAGGGAGTCCACTTCGGTCTCGTTGCCGGACTTGCCGGTATCCACGTTCTGGGTCACGAACACCCGGAACGGCGCCCCCAGGGCGGGCTGTTCGGAGTCGGTCCTGGCGCTGGAGGCGCCGAGGATGTTTTTCAGTTGCAGGTTGTCCGTCAACTCGTAGGTGGTGGTGTTGGTGAAGATCCAGTCACGGCCCTTGTGGCGGGCGTCACCCAGGTGCTGGGTGCGGTAGTGCCCCAGGCGGCGCTGTTCGTCCACATAGGCAATGAGTCCCGGGGCATAGGCCTGGGGGTTGGCGGCCAGATAGCCGGCCCAGGCGCCCTCGAAGCCAAACGCCACATCCATCAGGGGTCCGTACAGGAAACCCGCCGAACTGTTGAGGGGAAAGCCGTTGTTGGTTTCTCCCGGCCCGTACACGCTGTAGGTGTAGGAGGCGCCGGTGTTGATGCTGTCCACCCGCGAATAGCTGACCACCGAGGTGTTCTCGAAACGGTCGTTGGGGGCGATGGTCAGGGAAATCCTGGCGCTCTCGCGATCGTCCTCGCCATGCTTGGCGTCGGTGACCAGATTGCGTATATAGCCGTCGCGGTTGAGCTTGTTGAAAGCCACCCGCAACAGCACGGTGTCATCCACCAGGGGGACATTGAGCATGCCCTCCACTTCCCGCAGGTCCAGGTTGCCGGCGCGGAATTTCAGTCTGCCCTCCAGCTCGTCGGTGGGTTTCGCGGAGGTGTACAACACCGCCCCACCCGTGGTGTTGCGGCCAAACAGGGTGCCCTGCGGTCCCTTCAGTACCTGGATGGACTCCAGGTCATAGAAGGTGGAGGCGCCGCTGATGGTCATCGGCACCTCGTTCATATAGGAAATCACCGCCGACGGCGAGCCGCTGAAGGTATCCGCGGATTGTCCGCGGATGGAGTAGGTGAGGGAGTTATTGCCCTGGGTCTGGCGAATGGTGAGACCGGGCACGGCATTCTGCAGATCGGAATCGGTGCGGATCGACCGCTCGACGATCTGATCGGCTCCCAGCGCGGTGATGGCGATGGGCACTCGGGCCAGGTTTTCCGTACGCCGCCGCGCGGTGACGATCACCTCGTCGAGCCCGCGGTCGTCGTAGGCGGCGCCCTGGTCTTGCGACGGCTGCGCCAACACCCCGGTCGGCGCCACCACGGCGGCAACCGCCAGGGCCAGGCAGGAGCGCTCAACACGCCTGCGCAAGCCATTGTCGATGGGTTTTTGCTGTTTGTTCATGGTTGTCTCCCCTTGGATCGTTGTAATGCACGGTCGCCCTGGCCGCTCGGTTTACCCGAGCCGCCAGGCCTCAATCTGCCAGCGCCTTGGCCCTGGCGTCAAAAATTTCCTGCAGATGATTCACCGGGTCGCCGGCGCTGATGCCGCCATCGATGGGCAACACCACCCCGGTGATCTGCGCCGCTTTCTCGCTGCCCAGAAACAGCGCCGTGTTCGCCACATCCTGTGGACTGCCGTGGCGCTTCAGGGGTTGGTTGGAATCCCACACCGGAGCCAGGGCTTCGCGCACCTTGCGGCTTTGCTCCTCGGTCATGCCCGGCATGGTATAGGCGGACAGCGGCGTGCGGATATGACCGGGAACCAGGCAGTTGACGCGGATGCCGTACTCCGCCAGGTCGATGGCCGCGCATTTGCTGAAATGGATGACGGCGGCCTTGCTGGTCCTGTAGGTGGACAGGGCCAACCCGGGGATGATACCGGAGATGGAGGCGTTGTTGAGAATCACGCCACCACCGTGGCTGGCCATATGTTTGCCCGCGCAACGGGTACCCATCATCACCCCGAATAGGTTCACGCCGATAATCCGGGAAAAATCCGAGAAATCATCGTCCAGCAGGCGGGGGTGCTGGTTGCCGGAAATGCCGGCGTTGTTGAACATGATGTGAAGGCCACCGAACTGGGTCACGGCCCGGTCCACCAGGGCCTGCACCTGGTCCCGGTCGGACACATCGGCACGCTGGTACACCGCGGCGTCGCCAAGTTCATCGGCCAGGGTCTCTCCCGCCTCGTCATTGACATCGGCGACCACCACCCTGGCGCCCTCCCTGACGAACAACTCAACCGTGGCCTTGCCGATACCGCTGGCGCCAC
>JBJHDJ010000156.1:0-6235 GCA_050486485.1 Porticoccaceae bacterium | reverse complement strand
GTAGTAGGCCGGTATCCCGGGGTAGAGTTTTCGAGACCGTCGGCGCCAGGGATGGCGCCGTCGAGCCCCCAGGGACGGGTTTACGGCGTGTCTCGAAAACTCTACCCCGGGATACCGGCCGGGCCACGAAGTCCAAAATGGCTTAAATCAGTGCCATTCAGGCCTGATCGAGACTATCGCCGGGGATGAATCCCAAGGAGTGAGCCGGGCCAGCCGCCCCACCCATGGGTGGGGCGGCTGGCTTCGCGGTCAGTTGCGAACCACCTCGGTAAAGGTGACTTCGCCCATCACGCGACGGTTGCGGGCGCGGCCTTCCTCGGTGCTGTTATCGGCGATGGGGCGGGTCTCGCCATAGCCGACGGTGGTGATGCGGTTGGGATCGATGCCGTAATCCTGCACGATGCGCTCCTTGACGGCGGCCACCCGGCGCTCGGACAGCCCCTGGTTGTACTCCTCGGTGCCGATGGAGCAAGTGTGCCCCTCCAGTACCAACTCGATGTCCGGCTGGTTCCTCATGGCGTTGGCCACCGCGGCAATTTCGTCCCCGTAGATGGCGCGAACCACGGCCTTGTCGAATTCGAACTCGACATTGAGGCGCACGGAGATGGTGCGAGTCTCGGGCGGGGTTTCCCGCACGGGAGCCGGCGCCGGCTCCGACACCACCTGGGGAGCAGGGGGATTGAAGTAGTAGTTGAGGCCAAAGGTCAGGGCCAGGTCGGTGGTGTTGCTGCGACCGTTCTTGACCTTTTGCACCAGTCTGGCATCGCCACGGAACTCCCAGTTGTTCTGGAACATGTGGGAAAGGCCCACGCCGCCGCTGGCCTGCCAGGTATATCCCTCGCTTTCCACCCGGTTGGGCTCGTCCAGCTCAAAATAGGACAGGCCGCCAACGATATAGGGCGTCCAATTCTGATGGGTGCTTCCCAGGTAGTAGTAGACATCGGCCTTGGCGACATCGAGCTTCTGGCCCATGAAATAGGTGCCGTAGCCGCCATCGACGGCCCAGGGGCCGGAACGGATACCAAGCTGGAGGCCTCCCACCAGACTTTCCTCGCTGCTGCCACCCTCGAAGCGTTTTTCATCCAGCAGATACCCGCTGAAGAAGCCGCCCAGGTAGGGACCCTCGCTGGCGACGGCCGGCACACCCATGGCCATGGTCCCGGCCAACAGGGCGGCACCGGCGGTTTTCAGTAGTTTGTTCATGAAGATTCCCTCTCTTTGATTGAAAGTTGTTCTTGATTCGGACTGCTAGTGGGGACGGACCAGCCCGGCCCCCGGATCCCTGTCTTTTTTTGCGCCAGGAATCCGTGCATGACAGCACCATGATAGACGCATTTTGGCAAAGTTGCCAAATCTGACAGCACAAGCGCCTGGCGACAATCTGTCGTTTTTTGGGGATGAACGGTCAGACAACCGCCAGAGTCTTTTCCTCGATGATGGCCTGCCAGTGGCGCGGTCCGGTTTGGTGCACGGACTCGCCATTGACATCCACCGCCACCGTCACCGGCATGTCCCTCACCTCGAATTCGTAGATCGCTTCCATGCCCAGTTCGGCGAAGGCCACCACCCTGGAAGCGGTGATGGCCTTGGACACCAGGTAGGCCGCGCCCCCCACCGCCATCAGGTACACCGCCTTGTTGTCGCGAATCGCCTCGATGGCGGCTGGGCCGCGCTCCGCCTTGCCCACCATGCCGATCAGGCCGGTTTTTTCCAGCATGGCACGGGTGAACTTGTCCATGCGGGTGGCGGTGGTGGGGCCGGCGGGGCCGACCACTTCATCGCGCACCGGATCCACCGGGCCCACGTAATAGATGAAGCGGTTGGTGAAATCCACCGGCAGGGGCTCCCCGGCGTTGATCATGTCCACCATTTTCTTGTGGGCCGCGTCGCGCCCGGTGAGCAGTTTGCCGGACAGCAATACAGTCTCGCCAGGCTTCCAGTTCTGAATGTCGTCCTTTGTGACTGTATCCAGGTTGACCCGGCGCACACTGTCGCCAGCCTCCCAGCTCACTTCCGGCCAGTGCTCAAGACTCGGGGGATCCAGGTGGGCCGGACCGCTGCCATCCAGCACAAAGTGGGTATGGCGGGTGGCGGCACAATTGGGAATGATGGCCACCGGCTTGTTGGCTGCATGGGTGGGGCAGTCCTTGACCTTGACGTCGAGGACGGTGGTGAGGCCACCCAGCCCCTGGGCGCCGATGCCTAGCCGGTTGATCTTGTCCATCAACTCCAGGCGCAACTCCTCGGCACGATTGGCGGCGCCGCGCTGGCGCAAGTCGTGGATGTCGATGGGATCCAGCAGGGCTTCCTTGGCCATCTGCATGGCCTTGTCGGCGGTGCCGCCGATGCCGATGCCGAGCATCCCGGGGGGGCACCAGCCGGCGCCCATTTTCGGCACCTGTTCCAGCACCCAGTCCACCACCGAATCGGAGGGATTGAGCATGGCGAACTTGGTCTTGGCTTCGGAGCCACCCCCCTTGGCGGCGACATGGACCTCCACGGTGTCGCCGGGCACGATCTTGCAGGTGATCATCGCCGGGGTGTTGTCGCCGGTATTCTTGCGGGCGCCATCCGGGTCCGCCAGCACAGAGGCGCGCAATACATTATCGGGGTTGCCGTAGGCGCGGCGCACCCCCTCGTTCACCATGTCCTCGATGCCCATGTCCGCTTGCCAGCGCACATTCATGCCCACCTTGAGAAACACACTGACGATGCCGGTATCCTGGCAAATGGGCCTGTGCCCCATGGCGCACAGGCGGGAATTGATCAGGATCTGCGCCAGGGCGTCCCTGGCGGCGGTGGACTCTTCCCGCTGATAGGCCTCGTGCACGGCCTCGATAAAATCCACCGGATGGTAGTAGGAGATGAATTGCAGGGCATCGGCGATGCTCTGGATCAGGTCGTCCTGGCGGATCACGGTCATGGCTGGTCTCGGCTACGGGGAAATCAAGGGCGCTGGATTCTACTGAAATAATACCGCCGGTTGAATACCGGCGGGGTCAACGCATCACTGGGGGCCAATCTGCTGGCGCAATTGGTTGAGTTGCTGGTTGATCTGCGCACGGTAGCTGTCCATCGCCTTCAGGGCCTGTTCATTGTCGGCCACCCGCCGGGTGAGGTCATTGCGCAATTGATTGACGCCGTTGTTGGTGGTGGCGAGGGTCTGGGAGAGGCGCGACACCTGTTCCCGCAATTCATCCAGTTGCACGGATGCCGCCAGGGTGTTGCCGCGAATGGTGTTGACACTCTGATTGGCGTCCGCGGCCTGCTTGCTGGCGGTCTCGATGGATTTTTCCATGGCCGCCAGGGAACCCTGTACCTGCTTGAGGTTGGCCTGCAGGGTGTTGAGACTGGCCTTCATCTGATCGATGGACTGGGTGTTGGCGGCGATGGCCTTGCGGTTGGTGTCGTAGGACACGCCCCACAGTTTGCGAATTTCCGACCAGTGTTCCGCCAGCTTTTCCTCCTGCTCCTGAATCTTCAGGCTTAGGGCGGCGCCGGACTGGCTGAGGGACTCGTCGGTGGACTCGATGCGGTGGGAGAGCTGGTTGAAGCGGGCATTGAGATCCGCCAGCACTCGGCTCTGCTGCCAGGCAAAGCCGGCCACCAGCACCAGGGCAACCAGGCAGAACATGGCCAGCCAGGGCATGCCACCCCCACCGCGGGGTTCCCGCGGCGGCTTGTCGCGACGGGACTTGCCTCCCCTGGGTGGCGGGGGTTCACGGGGCTCGTCCACGGGCGAGGCGGCACCGGAACGGGTTTTGGGAGGGGGGCCATCCCGTTCCGGGACAATGGGACCAAAAGGCCTGTAATCCTTGTCGCTCATAGGGGGAAGATCCGCGCAGGGGGGAGATAATGTCGCCATTATACACCGCCAAAAAAGCCGGCGCGAAGCCGGCTTTTTTGGCGGTGATCAGACTGTCAAAGCAGCTTGAGCAGCAGTACCAGCACCACGGTGAGACCGATGCTGCAGGAGATGACTCCCTTGACCGTGGTGAGAGGCCCCTGCTTGCCAGCCAGGGCATTCACCTCCAGCAGGGCGACGATGATCAGGGCCAGGTACATACCGAGGCCGCCGCCGTCGACACTGAGCAGGTGCGCCGGCACATAGCCGAGGTGGGCGGAAGCCAGCATGGTGAACGCCATGGGGCCGGAAAACAACACATTGGTCCGGGAGGCGAGCAGCGCCTTGGCGGCCGCGGCGCCGGCATCACCGCCCTGCTTGAGTCCAAGGGCGATTTGCTGGTTGGGCCAGATCACCAGCCACACATTGAGGAACATGAGCGTGCCCAGGGTGATACCGAGGATGATGTAGTCGTTGAGCAGGTTGCGGGGCGTCATGCCCAACAGCAGTATCACGCCGGTGATGAAGGTGAACATCGCTCCCCAGCGGAACCACCACAGGGCCCGGGGCGCCAACTTGGCCTTGGCGTCCGCCAGCGCCTCGGGGCCGGCCTCCTTGAAATAGGCTCCCTGCACGAAGTTGAAGTAGTACAGCATCCCGATCCAGGTGATGCCAAAGAGCAAGTGACCCCAACGGAACAGGAAGTCCAGGAACTGCATGGAAAAAATATCGCTCATATCGTTCTACCTCTGCGCTTATCGTTGTTTGAAAACCCGCTGGCCGCAGGCTCGGGAATACGCTTCGGCCACCGCGACTGTCGGCCAGAGCTGAAAGAATTGTAGACCTATTGTGTAAACATCGAAAGGCGGTTTTCGGTGAATTTCCCGGCTCGGTGTCGCCACCGGCCATGCTCCGGCCCCCTGTTTTTGCTAGAATGAAGCCACTCCGGTCCAGTCAGCCGGAGATTCCCTGAATGGCCCGCCACCAGGTCGCCCGTGTTGGGCGCGCTGGCGGGCTGCCTCACACGCAGTAACAAAAGGAAGGTTATCATGTCGTTTACCCTGCCTGAGCTCCCCTACTCCATCGATGCCCTGGAGCCCCATATTTCCCAAGAAACCCTCGAATACCACCACGGCAAGCACCACAACACCTATGTAACCAACCTCAACAAACTGGTGCCCGGCACCGAGTTCGAGGGGAAAACCCTGGAGCAGATCGTCAAGTCATCCAATGGCGGTATCTACAACAACGCCGCCCAGATCTGGAACCACACATTTTACTGGCACTGCATGAGCCCCAATGGCGGTGGAGAACCCACCGGCTCCCTGGGGGACGCGATCGCCAAAAGCTTCGGCTCCTTTGCAGAATTCAAGGAAAAATTCAGCACCGCCGCCGCCGGCAATTTTGGCTCCGGCTGGACCTGGCTGGTCAAAAACGCCAACGGCAACCTGGAAATCGTCAACACGGGCGCGGCGGGCTGCCCACTGACCGAGGGCCAGACACCCCTGTTGACCTGCGATGTCTGGGAACACGCCTACTACATCGACTATCGCAACCAGCGCCCCAAGTATGTGGAGGCCTTCTGGAACCTGGTGAACTGGGAGTTTGTCGCCGCCAATTTTGGCGGCTGAGACAGCGCTCAATCCGGCGCTTACCATTAATGTTTTACACAGAAGATTGGCGGTTTACACAGAAATCGGATAGAAGGTCTACGAGAGGTAAATTTGGTCTGAGGTCTGATGACGCCCGAATATTTCGGTGTATGACACCACAGGTAACGCCTTCGAAACACAACCCACACGGCAGGTCGTGCATAAGCTGCCTTATACGGCTGCTCCGCGGGAACGCTTGACGACTTCCAGCAGCACGGCCTCATGCTCGGCACAGGGATGTGCCAGCCTTGGCATAGGGCCTGCGCGTCCACGTCAGGCACAGTTCGGATAGTCTCTTTGCTGCCTCGGTCCCACCCTCGGGACCAGGCGGCAGCCGCTCGCTGGCGCGGGGGCCGCTAAGCCTCGATCCCCAGTCGCTTGCAGGCCAATTGGCGCACCTCGCTGGCCTTGACCTTCTCGTTGCCGGTGATGGCGTAGTCCTCCTCGCGGAAGAACAGCACCCGGCGCGGCACCTTGAAACTGGCCAAGTGCTCCTTGAGGAAGGCAATAATGGCCTCCTCGTCGAGGGCTTCCCCCTCGATGGGGACGATGCAGGCCACCACCATTTCGCTGAGGGTGTCGTGGGGCACGCCCACTGTCTGGGTGCGTTTGACCCCGGGATACCTGGCGATCACCGTGTCCACTTCCTCGGGACTCACATTGGCGCCCCCGGTCTTGATGATGTCGTTGAGGCGCCCCTCCCACATCAGGTGACCCCGCTCGCTGACATAGCCGCCGT
>JBJHDJ010000155.1:0-6250 GCA_050486485.1 Porticoccaceae bacterium | reverse complement strand
GGACCCCTCCAGTTGCAGCGGCGAGTCCACCAGGGGTACGGTGGCGAAATCACCACTGGTCAAGCGCTCCACCCAGGCGGCTCGCCCGCCATGGCTGGACTGGCACACCGCGTCCAGGGCCAAAATGGCGGGCAGATAGGGGGCCGAGGCCAGCTTGCGTCCCAGCTCGGCATGCACCACGCAGGCGCCCGCCAAGCCAAGATCCAGGCCATCCAGATCCTCGGGCACCACCACCAGCAACCAGCCCAGTTCGACGATCTGGGCCCAGGTGGCCTCCTCGCTGGCGGGCACCTCGACAGCGCCCAGCACCTGGCGGGCGGAATCCTGCAATTCGTTCAGGTCGATCATGATTATCCCTCCAACTTCCAGGACTTGGGTTCTCGGGGCATTTGCAACATGCGCTCGGCGATGATGTTGCGCTGCACCTCGTCGCTGCCGCCGGCGATCGACCAGTTGTAGGAGTTCATGAAGTCCAGGATCCAGTTGCCGGTCTCCTGGGTGGCGCCGCGCATGAAGTCGGTATTGTAGAGCCCGTCGAGGCCGCCAATGCGCTTGCCCAGGGAGGTGAACTCCCGCAGGGTGCGGGCGTAGCACAGCTTGACGATGGAGGCATCCCCCACCGCCTCCTGGCCGGAGATGCGCTTGAGCAGATACTGGTCGGCCACCGCGCAGGCGCCGTCGACCCTGGCCACCAGGGTGCCGAGATCGCGGCGCAGGGCCTGGTCGTCGAGGCGGCCCCGCTCCTTCAGGGAGGCCACCAGTCGCGGCAGGGCGTAGCGCATGCGCTGGGTGAGCTCCACCAGGGTCAGACCGCGCTCCGAGGCCAGGGTGGCCTGGGCCACCGCCCAGCCGCCGTTCTCCTCGCCGACGCGGTTTTCCACGGGGACTTCCACATCGTCGAGGAAAATTTCGCTGAACTCGTCATCCCCGGTGATCTGGTCGATGGGACGCACCGATACCCCCTTGGCGCGCATGTCCATCAACAGGTAGGTGATGCCCGCCTGGGGCGGGCCGGATTTGCCGGTGCGTACCAGCAGCAGGCAGTGATCGGCGTACTGGGCCATGGTGGACCAGATCTTCTGGCCATTGATCACATAGCGGTCGCCGCGTAATTCGGCGCGGGTTTTCAGGGAGGCCAGGTCCGACCCGGCGTTGGGTTCGGAGAAGCCCTGGCACCACACATCCCCCTTGAGAATCCCCGGCAGGTACCGGTCCTGCTGTTCGTCGCTGCCGCACTCCATCAGGGTGCAGGCGGCATGGTAGAGAGCCACGAAGAACATGATCAGGCGCGGGGCATCGGCCCGCGCCACCTCCTCGTAGATGACCTTCTGTTCCGCCAGGGAGCGGCCGCCGCCGGGCCAGCCCTCGGGCCAGTGGGGGGTGGCGTAACCCGCCTCCACCAATTTGGCGAACCAGTCCCTCTGCGCCTGGACGAACAATGCCTGGTCGACTCCGGTCATGGCTTCGCGCCAGTTGCGGGGAACATTCTGCTCCAGCCAGGCCCTGACCTCGCCCCGCAGGGCCTCGGGGTTGTTTGCTGATTGCATGGTTTACCCTTTTTTCTATGGAATGTGTTGTATGAAATTCGGGGATTGCACGGACGCCCGGCACCCCAGGTCAGAGCCGCCGGGCAATGGCAGCAGTCAATGTTGGGGGGTGCATCGCGGACGAAAAGTCCTTTCTCGGCGCCACTGCGCCCGGCAGTTTACCACTGGCGAGCGGCAATCCAACAGGACTCTGTGACTGTACCTGGAGCTCTGTCAAGATGATCCTGGCGACGCGAGTGGGAAATCAAGACCAGGTTTCAGTTTTTTGGGGCGCATGGCGGTCTCCATATGCTAATGAAACACGGAAATTCGCCTGCATTATCCCCGCGGCAGCTCAGCCCCAAGCTAGCCTCCAGACTCGAGGGTCAAAGTGGCTCGCTTCACCTTGATGATTGCATCCCCTTCCACCGGAACATTGGCAAAGAGCCTGGTTTCGAGCCTATTGTTCGCGCTTACCAGAGTGGTTTGATAGGACAGTGTGTAGGACTCCCCCGCGGCAAGAACCGCGGGAGGTTGCCGGACAACAGTTTCTCCATTGGACAGCAGATCGTGGTGCAATTGCACAGCACCCTTGGCATCCATCACTTTCAACTCCAGGTCCATACTCACCCTGGTGCCCCTGGGGGCATCCAGGTACTGGCCATAAAAAATCGGCGTATCATCAGCATCCGGTTGCAGGTGGATCACGGGCTCGGCCACCAGGGTATAGCTATGTGAGGTTTCACCATCGTCCCAGGGCAGAGCGCTCTTTCTGGCCACTCGCCGTAGAAATCCAGCAGCATCGGATGTCGGTGCCACCCCCTGTACACGGGTCTCGCGGCCCTGTGAGCCGAATTCAACCAGGTAACAATGCCTGTTGGTTTCCTTGCAGGTGAGAACACTCCCGCCACCAATCCGCAAGGATTTTTCACGAAAATAGGTGTTGGCGAAAAGGATCGGCCTGTCGTCAGGATAGCTTCGCCACAGACTGCGGCCCGACAGGTGGCCATCTCCGCTTTCCTCAAGGCCCAGATAATCGAGCACGGACAATGCCAGGTCGCTTTGCAAGAGGGGCTGTTGAAGATGACGGACATGATTCTCCGGCGTCAGCGCGATGAGAAAACCCCAGTTCTGGGAGAGGCGGTGCACAGCTGGGTCGAAAGGCCCCGTAATGCCCGAGGATTCGTCGCTGGTGATGAATACCAATGTATTGTCCAGCATCCCCTCCGTCGCCAACGCCTCGACGAAATTGCCAACAGCTTCATCCATCCACAGGAATGCCCGGTGCCGATCATCCCGCGCCCCTTCCGGCCGGTACCAGTCAGGCACCGCATAGGGGTGGTGTGTTCCCGCGGTCAGCAATGTCGCGAACCAGGGGGAGTCTCCTCTGTCCAGATCACGGAGCCTATTCAGGGATTGCTCGAAAAAAGCCCGGTCGTCCACCCCCCATTCACTGCGGGCGTAACCTTGCCCGAAGAATTCCACGCCGTGGTTTATGGTGAACCCCGCCCTGGGCATGAATTGATCCTTCATCATGAAAGACAATGGCGCGGCCTGGATATAGGCCGTCTCGTAGCCATGGTTGCGCAGTATGTCCGGCAGACAGATCCGAGGCTCGGCCCGGATATATTCGATCATCCGTGGTTCACCGGTGAACAGCTTCGGATAGTCGCCGCAGAGCAGGGCGTAAAGGCCCCGGTTCGTCTGGCGCTGCTGGGCAACGAAAGACGACGCATGGATATTTCCCACCGCCAAAGCCTCCAGATGAGGGAGGCGCTTTTCTGGCACGATATCGTGGTTATTAGCCATCAGGGGAATATGCCCCCCGGAAACACCCTCGAGGATGACCCACAGCACATTGTGACGTCTGCGTTCGCCCGAGATCCAGGGGGTTCCTGAAAGGTCGGCATCGAACAAAGTCCTGGGATTGTCGAGAAATCTCTGGGAGATAGTCTCGGGCAGATCGAGCGTGATACCACTCCCTGTGATACCGCTGAATCCTGGGAACAAATTGGCATAGACAAAGTTTCTCTGCCGCCACTCCTGTTTATCGGGCCGGGGCGCGACCATAAGACTGATTACGGTGGCAAGAATAAAGACGGGCAGAAATAGGCGGTTTGGTACTGCCTGTGGTTGTTTCCCAACAAGAACCAGGCAGACAAAAAGCGTAAATGCCAGGGCGTGGAGCAGGGGAAATGTGACCTCCAGCGCGGAACCGATGAAAAAAGTGCTGTCAAACAGATAGTTCGCATGCGACAAGGCATAGGGGGAATCAAAAAATCGAATATATTCGTAGGCGGCAATGTTGATTAAAAACCACAAGAAACCTGCCAAACAAGCCAATAACCTGTTGAAATTTAGCAGATGGGCAACCAGAACACCGGCGACAATTCCAATCGATATATCTGATATCCATCCAGTAACATCTACAAGCTCCGGACTTACGGCGCGCTCTTTCAGAAGCAAGAAACGAATGATCGCCGGATAAAAAATTACCAGGGTGAAAAGGAACAACCCTTGAAAATATTTCAGTTTCTCAATGACGTTTCGTGGATTTCTGAATCTCTGCCTGACATTCATGAACATCGTAGAGGCCACTAGACTCAATGAGCGATAAAGCTAAGGTTGGAATTGACTCCATCTGCACCGTTATACAATCCACCATGCACATTGCCTGAATCATCAACGATTATATTTTCTGCATTGTCGGCGGAAGAATAGTCAGAAATATCATTCCAGAACAAACCACAGACAACATCATCTGTAGTGAAAAATGTTTTTATCAGAGCTGTGCGAAGGGTGTGGATCAAGTTACTTGTCAGGGCTGAAATCGTATCGGCAATTAGCATCCTAGCTGCTCCATTTATCCTCAGGGCCGCATGTCACAGTAGCATAAACCACAATCCGCCGGCATTTTCCGTATTTACACCCGAGGCAAGAAATTCGAATTCGTCAAGAGTCTTAAGCACTGACGTTGCACAGAAGCACCAAAGTCAATCACCGGCAGCCAGGGGAGCGTGGGCAGGGGCTGCGCTCAAGAACTGATTATTCACAGCAGTGAGCCGAATACCCCCGGTGCGTCAGGACTGCGAATCACCGCCCAGCCGCACCTCGATCCAGTCGTCCACCACCCGCACCTCGTAGGTGGGAATCGGCTTGGTGGCCGGCAGGTTGAGGGCCTCGCCGGTTTCCAGGTTGAAACGGGCGCCGTGCACCGGGCAGGTGATGGCGCAGTTGCGCATGCGGCCATTGACCAGGGGCTTGGTCTGGTGGGAACAGATATTGGACACCGCCAGCAGCTTGCCCTGGGTGTGGCACACCAGCACCCAATTGCCGTCGATCTTGAGGGCTTTTTTGGATTCGGGTGGCAATTCGGACACCGGGCAAAAACGGGTGAACTCACTGGACAAGGCTGTGTTCCTTAGGCTGTGGGCAGTCTGGTCGCCAGGCTGAACGCTGGCCGGGGTGATGATTAAACGGAAAAGGGGTGGGCTCTTGCAACCGCGGACCCGGCCCGGCGCCGTCACCCGCGTTGCCACGGGTGGCGCCAAGCCAGGTCTTGCCTAGCGGCGGATCATCGGGTCACTTGCCGCCGACATACTTGTCGACCGCCTTCTCGAAATGGCGAACACGGATTTCCTGGTAGTTACCCAGGGTGAGTCCCGGCTTGGCGCTGGCTTCCAGACCTTCCTGCTGGAGGATCAGGTTCTCGGTATCCTGGTCGAGAATGGCGCCAAAGCCCGGATCCATGCCTTCCGCCTCGGTGAACGACTGGTGGTCGTCGAGCCGGATCGGCTCCGCCGGGAAGGGACGGGCACCCTCCTTGGGCACCGGGCGCATGAACATCACCTCGTAGAGGCTCCAGCGGTGATCCGCGGGGTCCGGGCGGAAACGGTACACCATGGGAAGCGACACACCCGGGAACAGGAAGGTGTTGGGAAACACGGTGTAGGAGAAGCAATCCAGCAACTCGGCGTCGGACACCCCGGAAAGATCGGAATTGGTCGCCTCTTCGAACATATTGCGGAACATGTCCGCCATCACCTGCCGCGCCGTGCCACCGTCCTTCAGGCTGCGCTCCACATTGCCGAGGGCGCTGCTGTCGCCAAGGGTGAACTGGTCGAGGATGTCCTGCTCGGTGTACTCGCCGTAGAGGTGTGGGCTGAGCACCCCCAGGGTGGAGATAAAGCGGTTCACATGCTCGCCGTAGATATCGTACTGGGAGTTGGCGTCGCCGTTGGATACCGCCACCTGGGGGTGCGTCTCGATCACATGGTAGGCCTCCATGAAGGCTTCCATGTTGAGCTTCCAGTTGGCGGGAATGCGTTTTTGCACATGCAGGTAGATATAGCGATTCTCCAGCTTCCAGGCCTTGATATGGGCCAGGGCCTCGGGCCCCAGGTACTCGGCCAGGGAGGGGGCGTTGGGGTCCATGTTGATGAACACGAAACCGCCCAGGCGCTCCACCCGCGCCTCGGGGAGTGAAAACTTCTCTGGATCCACATGGGGGAAGTCCCAATGGCACACCGTCTTCTGGTGACTGCCATCGAGGTTCCAGGTCCAGCCGTGGAAGGCGCACTTGAACTCGGTGGCGTTTCCCTCCGTGCCGGAGGCCCGCAATTTGGTGCCGCGGTGCAGGCAGGCGTTGTAGTAGGCGCGGATCTCGTCCTCGGCCACCCGGGTGATGATGAAGGACTGGCGGCCGATGTCGTAGACATGGTAAT